>NZ_JBFLUG010000240.1:0-6286 GCF_041008525.1 Parafrankia sp. FMc2
CTCGAGATCCTCTGGCACTGCCTCACCAAAGGCGTGCTCTACGACGAGGCCACGCACGTCGCCAACCGCAACCGAGCCCTCGGACGCGCCGCCTGAAACCGTGGTTGACAGAGGGTGTCTCACAGCAGGTGCAGTGCCCGGGCGCGGTGGACCGCGTCGCGGCGCCGGGCGACATCCAGCTTGCGGTAGATGCTCTTGAGATGCGTCTTGACCGTGTTGACCGAGACGTACATCTCCGCCGCGATCTCCGCGGTCGTCAGCATGGTCGGCAGGTAGCTGAGCACGGCCAGCTCACGTTCGCTGAGCCGTTCCGCGGGCTCGGTACCGAGACCGCCCGGCAGCACGAGGGGGTTCCCACCTCCCGTTCCCGGTCGGGCCTCCTCCGGCCTGCCGATGATCTCCGCTCCTCTCCCTGACCCGGTGCCCACTCCGAGTCCCGGTGCCGGAGCCGGGCCGGCGGCACGCGAGCCGGCAGCACGCGAGCCGGCGGCACCCGGCGACCCGCTGGCGATCCGGGCGGCGCCGGCGGCGGGTGCCGGGGTGGCAGCGTGGGGGCCGGCTGCCGGTGCGGACGACGGCCAGCGTCCCGGTGTGGCCTCGCCGGCCCGATCTGCCGGCGGTCTGGTCGGAGCGGGAACGATCACCTCGGCACCCGCGCCGGGCACGGTTCGGCCACCGGAGCTCCCGCGGCCCCTCGTCACGGGGCCGGAACCTGTTGCCGGCCGGGGCAGGCCCGTCGGGCGCAGCCCGTTCGACGGACCCGGCGGCGACGCCAGGTCATCCGGTGCGGCGGCCCGCGGCGTGACCGCCAGCAGTGAGGCTGCCAGGCGCGGCGCCGCGGACCGGTCCAGGGCCGCCACGAAGGCGGGCTGGCCGTCGGTCAGCCCGGGGTGCGCGGCCATCAGGTCCAGCAGCTCCTCGCCGGCCTCGGTGAACGGGGCCACCATTCCCTCGTCGGCGGCGAGCGCAACGGCCCGCGCGAGGAGCCCGCCGGCCCTGGCGTGATCGTTGCGCCGGGCGGCGGCGACCGCGCCGAGCACGCAGGCCGCGACCAGGCCCGCGCCGCCGTCGTCGGCACGCAGCAGGGGGGCGAGCGTCTCCTCCGCGGCCGGCACGTCACCGCAGGCCAGCGCCGAGCGCGCGAGCGCGAGCTGGACCTGTGGGTCCGCGGCACGTTCGCTGTCGCGCAGCAGCAGGCGCCGGGCGGCCTCCGGAGTCCCGGCGGCGACAAGCAGGTCCGCCTCCGCGGCCCGGCGGGCAGCTGCGCACAACGGCGGCATCGGGCCGGGCCTGGCGACGGCGAGCATGCGTCTGGCCGCGCGCACATCATCGGGGGCGCCCCGCAACAGCCGCAGTCGGGTGTCGCAGACGGTGACGAGCTCGACCAGAAACGCCGGGCTGGCAACGGTCAGCGATCGACGTGCCGCCCTCAGACACCGTTCGGCCTCGGCGAGCTCGACCCGTTGCAGCCACACCATCGCGGCGGCCACCCGCGCCTCGGCGAGCCCGGGTACGGCCGCGGCCGGTCCCGCGTCGGGCGCGTAGTGGTCGCTGGCGGGGTCCCCGTCGCCGAACACCATGCTCAGCACGCTCTCGGCCTGCCGCAGCCGGCCACGCAGGGCGTACTGCAGAGCAAGCGCGCCGAGGCAGGACGTCTCCACACCGGTGAGCCCAGCCCGCCGGGCGGCGACGGCCCCCTCCTGCAGGAACCCGGCAGCGGTGGAGAGACGACCGAGCCACAGCTCGCCCCGACCGCGCGCGCACAGCGCCACCGCCCGTGCCCGCTCATCCGCGGGACGTCCGGGGCGAGGCGGGTTCTTCCTGGTCTCGGCGGGCGGGTCCGCCGCGCCGGATCCGCCGGGTACGCCCGGCGGATCCGGCAGACTCGGCTGGCCAGCTGCCTCGGGTCTGCTGGATGACCTGGACCCGCTGGTCGCGCTGGAGCGCAGCAGCCGCCGGGACGCAGCGATCATCTCGGTCGGCTGCCCGGCAAGCTCGGCCCGGTACATCTCCACCAGGTCGATCCGCTCTACAAGCGTGCGCCGCCGGGAGGCACCCGGCCCGGACAGGACCGCGGGCAGTCGGGCACGGGCCGACAGTATGCTCGCCGACCCGGCCTCCAGCTGCCCTGACCGCAGGTGGGCCACGGCCAGGACGAGGTCGCATTCGGGTGCCAGCCCCGCTGCCCCGGGCGGCAACGCCGCCACGAGCACGCCGAGCTCGGGCGCCCGTCCGAACAGGATGTCCATCAGAGCGGAGCCGTCGACCAGCAGGCAGGCGAGGTACCACCAGTCTCCGGCCCGCAGGGCGTGCCGGGCCGCGTCGGAGGTGCTGTCGTTCGCCGCGAACCACAGAGCTGCGCGCAGGTTGAGCTCGCGGGGATCCTCATCCGGATCCCGCTGGAGCAGCCCACGCAGGATCATCCCCAGCAGCCGGTTGTACCGGTACCAGTCCGGCAACGGATCGGCGGTATCAGCTCCCGCGGTGTCTCCGGCCGGGTGGCCGCCCGGCTGGAGACGGTCGAGCGGAACGAGAAAGCCACCGGTTCGCGCGAAGTCGCGCAGCAGATGGACGGCTCCGCGCCGGGCCCGCGCCGCCCCCGGCCGCCAGACCGGGCCGACCGCCCCGATTCCGTCCGGCGCGATGCCCTCCGGCGCGATGTCGATCGCGGCGACCGCGGCCGCGAGCGGACCGCTGATCCGTTCCAGGACACTGGTCCGGAGCAGGAATCGGCGGGTCGACTCCGGGTAGCTCGCCAGAATCTCGGCGTGCAGGTACTCGGCAATGGCCGCCTGAGGGCCCCAGGAAGGATCAAGTTCCGCGGGATCCCTGTCCCCCGCGCCGGCCAGCCCCGCTTCGCCGTCCTCGTCAGCATCGCCCGCCCGCCAGCCGTCTCGAGGCCCGCTGACGGGCCGCACACCGTCAGCGGACCTCGCGCGTTCCACCGCTCCGGCGGCAGCGAGGCGCAGACCGACCGCCCACCCCTCGGTCTGCCGCCACAGGGCCGTCGCCAGCCGGTCGGTGACGGGGAGGCCGTGCGCGGCGAGCAGCTGGGCCGCCTCCTGCGCGGTGAAAGCCAGGTCGGACGGGCCGAACTCGGTGAGCCGGCCCTCGGCGCGGAGGCGGTGAGCGCGCAACACGGGTGACCGCCCGGCCAGGACCAGCCGCAGGCGTCCGTCCCCCTCACCCGCCAGCAGCTCGAGCAGGGCACGATCGTCTGGGTCGCGGATCAGGTGGGCGTCATCCAGGATCAGCACCGCGGGGGCGGGCATCTCGGCGAGATGGTTGACGAGTTCGCGGCGGAAACGCTCGGGGCAGCTGCCGGCGGACCCGGCGGACCCGGCGGTCCCGGCGGACCCCGCCGCCAGCCGGGCCAGCTGATCGCCGGCGGGCAGCGCGGCGTCTCGACACAGTGCGCGCAGGATCTGCGCCCACAACGAGACGGACGGCGCAGGCCGGTGGGGCCTGGAGGACGGCACGGAAAGCCCGGGCGTGCCCTGCGTTTCCTGCGCCCCCGGGCTCCGGCCGGCTGCCTGACCCGCACGCCGGGATCCGAGCGCGGGATCAACGCGGAGCCAGACCACGGGGTGCCGTGACCGCCCGGATCTGGCCCAGTCGGCGAGCAGCATCGTCTTGCCGGTTCCGGCGGGCGCGCAGACGCAGGTCAGCGGGCCGTCGACCGCCGTGTCCAGCCTGTCCAGCAGCCGTACGCGCGAGATGGAGGGGACGACCGGCCGTGGTGGCACAAGCCTGGTGCCGAGGACAGGCAGTTCGGATGCCGACGCCGCCGTACGCGGCAGGTACGGCCACGGCAGCGGGACTCGGGCCGTGCCCGGACCGTGCCCGGGAACGACGGAATCCGGACCGTCCGGACGGCCCACCACTCCCTGCGCACCCACGACGTGATCACCCCCGGCTCACGATGCCAAGGGTAGTGGTACAGGCACTCTGTGCTTTCGGCAACCAGGGGGGCAGTGTCGGCCCGGCGGCGCAGCGAGGACACGGCGGAGATCACGACGGACATGGACGGTTCCGGAAGCACCACCCAGGCGCGTTCTCCCGGAACCGTCCGATCCGTCGCCGCCGAACCACCGCCGCCGAACCACCGCCGCCGAACCGGCGTCACCGAACCGGCGTCACCGAACCGGCGCGCGCCATGACGGTCAGGCCGGACGCATAACGGTCAGGCCCGAAAAGCGGTCAGGCCGCGCAGTCGGCGCACACGGTCCGGCGGGTGTCGGCGAGCTGGCTCCGGTGCTGCACCAGGAAGCAACTCGTGCAGGTGAACTCGTCCGCCTGGCGCGGCAGCACCCGCAACGCGAGCTCCTCGTCCCGGACCTCGGCGTCCGGGAGGTCGAGCTCGGCCTCCAGCGCGTCCATGTCGTCGCCGAGATCGGCCGCCGCACCAGCACGTTGGGCTTTCAGCGTCTCCAGGCTCTGTTCCTGGAGCTCGTCCTCCTCGACATCCGTGCTGCGCCGAGCGTCGAAGTCACGAGCCATGCCTCTCCTTACCTTTCCCTTGTCCTCACAGACCGCGGCCTGTCGACACCGACGTCGATCCACAACGGGATCGAGCGAGCACGGTACCCGAACGACATCGGCTGATCACAATAAGCAGTGGCTCTGGCCGAGAAGTGAGCGCCAGGCAGATGTCCGCATTCCCCATGCCGGAAGCCGGTACCCAGGGCCACCAGTTCGGAACACGGATCTCCAAAGCCGCCCGAAGGATACGGGCCGAAGAGTCGCCAGACCAAGCAGGGGCACCCTGGCGCGGTGTCACTCCCGCCACATCCGGCTCCGGCGCCGAGCGACCACCCACAGAGAAAGCCCGTACCAGTCGGGACGGGCGGGCTCGGAGCAGCCGGTTCCGGAGGCGATGGCCCGGTCGAGGCGGGCCACCCAACGGTGGCGCGGCGGCGCGGCGGCGCGGCGAAAGCAGCAGGCCGACAGTCAGTCAGGCACGGCAGCGGCCAGACACGGCGGCAGCCAGGGATGACCGAACAGCCGGTGGCTCGCGGCGTGGCGGCCGTCGGCCGACCCGAGGGGGATCAGACTCAGATCAGCGGAGATCACATGGAGATGCCGAAATATGACCAGGCAGCGAGGTCAGAGATACAGCCCGGTCAGCCCGTCATCGAGCCGTTCGGCCGCCACGGCGTGCACGTCGCGTTCACGCATCAGGATGTAGGTCGTCGAGTGCAGCTCGACCTCGGCGCGGTCCTCGGGGTCGTAGAGCACCCGATCACCCACCTGGACCGTGCGCACCACGGTTCCGATGGCGACCACGTCGGCCCACGACAGGCGCTTGCCCATCTGCGCGGTGGCGGGGATCACGATGCCCGCCTTCGAACGCCGGTCCGCGGAATCCTCGCGCGGCTGCACCAGCACCCGGTCGTGCAGGAGCCGGATGGGCAACGAGCCACTCGCAACGTCGATGCCGGCCGCGCCCCCGACACCGTTGACACCACCGGAAACTACGCTCACACGCTCGGACCCTACTCGCCCAAACCCCTGGCGCCGACCGGATGTATCCGATTGCCCGGCCCGTACCCGTCCGGTAACCGCGGCTGCCCGTCACCCGTAGTGGCAAACGCCCCGCCGCGAAGGTCCACCGGCCCCGCCGGCGGCTCGGAAGCGGCCGAAACTGCGACGGCCGCCCCATCCAGGGACACTGGCATATCAACCAGACCTGATGGGGATTGACACCTCAACGCGGTATAAGCTGCCGCCCATCGTCATCCGGCCCATCATGGCCGGGTGCCGGGAGGCGCGCCGGGGGGGATGCCCGGCACCCAGCACAAGCGTCCGCGTCGGAAGCCAGGTAACGGTCGACACGCACGAGCCGAGGGATGGGGCAAACCAATGGCGCTGAGAATCAGTGTGGACCTTGAAGGGCTGCGCTGGGCCGACCTGTTCCGGTTCGTCGATCTCGCGAGAAGCGGTGGCATCGGCCCGGAGGACCAGGTCGACGTCATCACGTACGGCAGCGATCCGATGTCGGTCAGCCTCTCCGCCCGGATCTACCCGGTCTCGGACGGTTTCCTCACCAGCGACCAGCAGGAGCTCGGGCCCGGCGACGGCCTGCGCGGTCCGGCGCCGCTTTCCCTCGCGCCCGGGAGCCCGTCATCCGCGGGGGGTTTCGGCTACGACACCTCGGGTGAGCGCCCGTCATCCAACGGCTCGCACTACCCCGCGTTCGACAACGGTTCCGAGCGGCCGCCCGCGGGCGCCGGCAATCTTCCCGCCTACGGCCCGCCCGGATACGACATGTCCCTTATCCACATCT
>NZ_JBFLUG010000241.1:0-6268 GCF_041008525.1 Parafrankia sp. FMc2
CGAACCCCGCCTGACGGCAGAAACCGTGGAGAGCCCGTTACCGAGAGATCGGTACGGCGGGTTCGGCGAGCGGTCCGGGGAAACGGACCGGTGGTAACACCGGAACCGCGCCCCGGGCCGACTCAACGGGGTGAGCCCGGGAAGGCCCGCGTCGATCGCCGCCTGGTCGAAGACGTCCCGGCGGAAGTTGTTGTTGCGCAGCACCCCGCCGCCGCGGGCCGTGAAGACGAGGTCGTCAGGGCCCTTGCCGGCAAGGTGCTGGCCGAGCACGTCGGCCAGGAACCGGGGGATGGGGACGCTGCGGCACTGGTGACTCTTCGGGGTGTCGAAGACGAGATGCCCTTCGACCTCCGTCACCGACTCGGCGACCTCCAGGCGCCGGCGCAGCAGGTTCACCCGCCGCACGCGCAGCGCGGCCAGCTCACCCCAGCGCAGGCCGGTGTACGCGAGCGTGTAGATCACCAGCCCGTCCGTCTCGCCGCAAGCGGTGGCCAGCGCCTCGACCTGGCCGTGGTCGAGGAAGAGCTTGTCCGGGGTCCGGGCCGGTGGCAGCCGCACGCCCTTTGCCGGGTTGCGGACAATCCGGTTGTCCTTCACCGCCAGGTCGAGCATCAGCGACAGCACCCGGTACGCCTGCCGGACCGACGAGGCCGACAGCCCATCTGCCGAAAGTTCGGTGATCCAGGTGGCCACGTCCGCGTGCGAGACAGCGGACAGCGGCGTGCGGCCCCAGCGCGGGAGTACCTGACGGCGGAGGAGTCCGGCGTACCGGGCGCGGGTGGTCTGCTTCAGTTGGCCGAGGGTGCCCGTCCACCGCTGTGACCAGTCCTCCACGGTGATCCGGGCGCGGGCCGGATCGACCCACTCGCCGCGAGTTTTCGCGGTCTCGACGCCGGCAAGCCAGCGTTCCGCGTCGACCTTCCGGTCGAAGTGCCGCGCGTGTTCCTTGCCGGACGGGTCGCGGTAGCGGGCCCGCCATTTCCCGTCGGGACGTTTCTTCGCACTCGCCATCTCACGCCGCTTTCTGGGTGTCGAGCCACTGCCGAATATCGGCCGGGTCGTAGCGCAGCCACCGGCCGACGCGGTAGCAGGAAGGGCCGATGCCGCCACTGGTACAGCGTCGAGACCGGAACGCCGAGATACTCGGCTGTCTCTTCGGCCGACCACAGCCGCTCACTCCTCTCCGGAAGGGCTGAGACGTAGCGAGCACTGCTTCCAGGCCGGGGCACGGGCTGTTTCCTTTCCTCCACGGTCAGGCTGCGCGGAATTCCTGGTGTCCTCTCTGTGAGGTGGGTCCGGGTGGTCGCGGGCCGGGAACTGCGCCGGGCACTGTTGTCGCCGCTTGCTGTGCTGCTTGCAGTTGCGAGCGCCAGGTTTGGCGTTCCGCGACCGCGCGCAGGATGAGGTGATCGCGGCGGGGTGTGCCCGGGTCGCCGGGGCGTAGGAGTTGCCAGGCGTGCCGGGTCTGGTCGATCTTCTGGCCGGCCGCTTCGAGGAGGGCCGAGACGAACGCCCGCCGGTCGGCCTTGTGATCGGCCAGGCTCTTGCCGGACCACTGCCGGGAGACCAGGACCCGCCGTCCACCGAACCCGAGCGTCTCGCGGCGATGCGCCTTTCCCTTGCACCGACCGGGCGCCAGGCCGGGACGGGCGTTGCGCGGCTGGACACCGTAGGTCAGCCAGTTCGCGCAGACGGGGGAGCAGGGTTCGTGCCGGAGCGCGTCCGCGAACCGGTCGACGTGCTGCTGTCGAGCGCCGGTGTCGGCCGCGTGGCAGGTGTCGAGGCTCTTGGTCAGGTACTTCGTCAGGTAGCCAATGAGTCTGCCCGCTGTCCGGAAGTCCGCGGTGACCCCGTCCACGCGGACCTGCGGGCCGAATCGGACCACGTGCGCCGGTTCGTCGTCCTCGCCGATCGCGTCCAGCGCCTCATCCCAGGACAGCAGAAGCGTCCCGGTGCTCGGGTCGATGTAGCCACCTTGGGCGTCGTCCCACACCGGCGGACTATCCGGGTCGAATTTCGGTCTGTCGCAGTTCGGCCACCAGACGTTTTGGTACGTTGCTGCCGCGACCTGGCGGATCACCGCCCGGGGAATCGTCCCGCGGATCGCGGCATGCAGGTGTGGGGCGAGGCGCCGTTGCGGTTCCAGGGTGGCGAAGTACTGCACGTTCCACCCGACCGCACGGCGCAGGTTCTGAAAGAACCGATCGACCAGCTTCGGGAAGTGCAGTGCGTCCCGCGCCGCGCGCCGGTAGTCGTAGGAGTCCGGGTCGACGGGGGTGCCGTCGGAGTGCACCCGCCCATAGCTGTCACAGGTCAGGGTGAGGAACAGCGAGGGCCGCCACACGGTGCCGTCCGGTGCGGTGAACGTCCGCCCGACCGTGCGCCGGTCCACCGGCAGCCGGGGCAGATCCGGCACATCCTGCCGCCGCTTCGTGGACCGGACCCGCCGTGGCCGGTCTCGCTGTTCGGAGGCCGCTCTGCCGCGGACGCCGAGGGCGGACAGTTCCGCGTCCACCTGGCCGATCAGTTCGTCAATCTCGGCAACGCCGGCCGGGTCGTTCTCCGCTTCCACCTGTTCCCGGACGACTTCCAGGTCGGCGCGGAAGGTCGCGAGCGTCTTCATGTCGTCGGTGGGCGGGTCCGGGTCGGGAAGCGGTTCGGTGTCGAGGTGCCAGCCGGACTTGCACTGCGCCATCCGCAGCCGCTGAGCGCGCTCCGCACACGGCGGGCACTTGCTGGCCAGCGTCGCCCCGCAGGGCACGGCGTGCACCGAGGTCTCCCCGGTGGCGGTGTCGACACGGCGCATCGCCAGCGGACGGATGCACACCCCGTTCTCCACCGCCACGGCCTCCACGACGTGGCGAGCGAGCGGCATCCGGGCACGGTCGACCCGCGACGAGCCGACCGCCGGAACGGGAGCGGCGGAGGGGACAGGAGCGGACGAGGGTGGGACAGGCGGGGCGGGGGTGAACGAGGGCACGGGCGACCACTCCCACAAGGCAGGGCAGACCGGACGGGGAAGGGAGCCTGACGTCGGCCGCCGGGCACCACACCCCCCGCCCCGCCGATGGGACGTCGATGAGGGCCGCCCAGCCATGGTCGCGCCTGCTCCACCCACACGGAGCCCGCTCCGTCTTGTGGGCATAACGGACACTATGTGCGTGACCATCCGTGTGCCAACAGTTATACCGTCAATGTATTGCGACCCGGTATAACCGGTTGGCTCGCCCATCTCTACTTGGTATGGCCTTCATCCACTGGTGGTATGGCCGCCGCCCGCGCCCATCGAGCAGCCCGCACCCAGGGGCGACGAGGAGATCGGCGCCCACCGCTGATGCATGCACGAGCGGGTGTCGATCCGCCAGGACTCCCGCCGTTCCAGATCCTCGATCCACACCGGCCGTCGGGTCAGCGGCTCCGCCACCCGCATATGCGCCCAGCCATGCGCACGGGTGAACTCCGACCGGGCGAACGAGCCCACCACCTCCCCGTCACCGTCGACGACGAGCAGCCGCCCGGAGCTGTGGGTAGGCGCCGCAGGGGGCCGAGGCGTGCCGTAGGACGGCGGAGCGGCCGCGGCGGAGGAGAGCAGACCGTGGTGAACCGCCAGCGCCAACGTCATCGGCCCCGGGCTCGTGGGTACGGCCATGGCGACGTCGACAGCGGTACCAGCGTCCGCGGAGTGCTCCGAGGTGTCGTCGTCGAACCGGCGGAGGAGTTCCGGACGCCAGGTCTCGCCGATGGCGACGACGGCTCCGTCGAGCCCCGCTTGCTGCCCTGCCGTGAACGCCGTGGCCTCCGTGCCGGTGACCCATCGTCCGGCGACGAGCAACGGCGATGGGTCCAGTGCAAGGACCGTGACCAGGGCTCGCCGGTAGTCCGCGAGGGTGAGTGGCGGGTCGCCTTTCGGGTCGTCGTCGTAGGCGGCATCCCGGTCGAGCAGGGCCAGCACGTATGAACGGTATGCCGCCGCGATCGTGGCTTGCCCGGTGCCGCCCATCAGGCCACCGCCGCGGGCACTTCGGCCGCCTGGACCGACGCGGGGAACCGCACCGGGCCGACGCTGTACTCCGACCAGCCGACCTCACGGGCGTACCGGTCGGCCGCGCCTGCGGTCTCAAACGCCAACACGATCTCCCGCACCTGCGGGCTGTCACCTTCGAACCGTACGAGCCCGTAGACCGGTTCTTCCGCCTTCATGGGCAGTGGCTCCCCTCGCCATCCGTCCTGCTTTGCCGCGCACCTTGCGGTGACGTTGAGCGTCGATCAGATGACGGGACGTCCCTACCGCCGATCGGGGACGTTTAGGACGTCTATGATGCTGTCCGTAACGTCCCCGGCGGGAGGGTGTGACAGTGGCGGCCCAGGGAACCAACGAGCACTTGCGGGTGGCCATGGCATCGAGCGGTATGGAGATCGAGACCCTTGCGCGATCAGTCGGCGTGGACCCCAAGACCGTGCAGCGCTGGTTGAGGGGACGCCTTCCCCACCCGCGGCACCGGTGGAAGGCCTCCGACGCACTCAGCCGCTCCGAAGAGGAACTCTGGCCCGAAGCCAGCGCGGCCAGCGCCTCCGGCTCTCTCGTGACCAGCGAGATCGTGTCCGCCTACGCCCGCCGCGCCGACGCACCATCCCAGCTCTGGTCCCGCCTGCTGGACCGCGCCGGCACGACGATCGACCTCATGGGCTACGCAATGCTGTTCTTCCCCGAGCAGCACCCCGACCTGCCCCGCATCCTCGCCGACAAGTGCGCCCAGGGCATGCGCGTCCGCATCGCACTGGCGGACCCGGAGTGCGCCGAGGTCGCCGCCCGCGACGAGCTGGAGAACCTCGGCGGGACACTCCCGGGACGTATCCGCTCGACCGTCGGCCACTTCGAGCCCCTGCTGTCGAACCCCGGCGTCGAGCTGCGGTTCCACCGGGTGCCGCTGTACAACGCGCTCTACCGGTTCGACGACCAGATGCTCGTCACGCCGTACCTGTACAAGCTGCACGGCTTCCAACACCCCATGCTCCACCTGAAGCGACACAGCCCCGCCGGCCTCTTCGAGACCTACGCCCACCAGTTCGAAGCCATCTGGACCACCCCCACCACCAGGCCGCACGACGCCCGACCAGACCGGGAGGCATAGCCCGATGGGCCGCGTCGACTACTACCACGACCCCCACGCTCCCGCTGCAAACTCCCTGGTCGTCGGGGGATCGGCCATCGTCGCCGACACCCAGGGCCGCATCCTGCTTCAGCGGCGTAGCGACTCAGGGAACTGGGCATTGCCCGGCGGGAGGATGGACATCGGCGAGACCTTCGCCGACTGCATCATCCGCGAGACCAAGGAAGAGACCGGGTTCGACGTCAGGATCGACCGCATCGTCGGCATCTACTCTGACCCCGGCCACGTCTTCGCCTACGACAACGGCGAGGTCCGCCAGCAGTTCAACATCTGCTGCGCCTGCACCATCACCGGCGGAACCATCCAGGTCAGCGACGAGTCCACGGCCGTCGAGTTCCACGATCCCGCTACCCTCGACGAGCTGACCATGCACGAGAGCATCCGGATCCGTGTACGTGACTACCTCGCCGACGGGTCGCCGGTACTCCGTTGAGACTGCCGAATCTGCCTGTTTAGGATCAAGACGCGGTGCGGTCTGCGCCGCGCGACCGCCTGCGCGCGGCCGTGAACGGCCGTGCTCGCCGGGCGCGTCGCATAGCGACCGCGAGATAACCGAGGAGCGCCACAGGTCAACGGCGTGGGAGAACCAGCCGGGCGGAGCCTGTCAATCCCGATGAGACATCAGGCTGCTTGGTTTGTGGGTAGCGCCTCCTCGGTCTCGATGATCGCTGGGGGCTGGTTGATCCACGCCTTGGTCGGCAGCGCGGGCGGGGCCGGTCGGCGGTGGAACCGCTCGGGGTGGGCCGCGTAGGCGGCGTCGAGGACCTGGACGCGACGGGCCTGGATCTCGTGGGCGGTGCCGTCATGGACGCTGGCCGGGGTGTGTAGAGCGATACCCGAATGCCTGTGCTCGTTGTTGTAGTAGCGGAAGAAGACGTCGCAGAAAACGCGGGCGTCCTGGAGGGAACCGAAACGTCCCGGGAAAGCGGGACAGTACTTGAGTGTTTTGAAGTGCGCTTCACTATAGGGGTTGATGCTCCTATAGATGTCAAGCGGCCTGAGGTGCCGATGAAGATTCCTTCTCGTGGCTGCTACCGGAAGCGGCCGGTGGCGGTAGAAGGCGATAAACTTCCCGGGCGACATACCTCTTCAAGCAG
>NZ_JBFLUG010000242.1:0-6266 GCF_041008525.1 Parafrankia sp. FMc2
CTCCGCCGCCAGCCCCCTGGAGATCGACTCCCGATCCTCCAAGGTCAACTCCACGCCCCGCACCCAGCCCTCCGATCAACAGATCACCCTTCTACCAGGGCTGATGCACTGACCGTCTGAGACCGCCAGGCCCAGGATGAACAGATATTCGGGGAAGTGATGAAGGCGTTGGAGCTGAAATCGACTGTGCTGATCCTGGTAGCGGCGACCGTGGAGCGCAGGGCGGTGATGCGGCAGGTCGGCGCCCGTAACGGTGGTCCCGCCGCTCGGCTGATCGACGGTGGTCTTCAGTCGGTCCGTGATCTGGGCGTTCTCAGCTCCTGCAGGGTCCTGCTCGCCCAGACGGAGCAGGGCACCGTCGACCCGGGCGGGATGACACTCGCCGCGGCGGACATCGTCAGACAGGTGCGGCCCGACTACGTGATCCTCACCGGCATCTGCTTCGGGTTGCGGCCCGGCGAGCAGAGCGAGACCGACCTCGTCGTCGCGACGCAGGTGGAGTGCCTGGACTGGCACAAGGAGGTCGAGAGCGAGGATGGCACACTCCAGTTGATCACCCGAGGTGACCGAGTGGCGACATCCGTCATCCTCCGGGACCGTGCCCGGCTTGTCGAGGACAACTGGACCAGGTCGAAGGTCCACTTCGGGCCTGTTCTTTCGCTCAACACCCTGCTGAACTCCAGACAGCGGACCGCCGAGCTGAGAGCCTTCAAACCCGATGCCGTCGGTGGCGAGATGGAGGCGGCGGGGGTCTATGCAGTCGGTGCTCGTGCCATGACCGACTGGATCGTCGTCAAGTCGATCTCGGACTGGGGTTATGACAAGACGAACAACCACCAGGAGACGGCTGCCGACGCGGCCGCCGAGTTCGTGGCGGAGCTGATTGACAGCGGCTATCTGGACACGCCACCCCACGAGCTGCGCCGTCCGGTGGCGTCGTCGTAGCCCGGTGGGGTCACCGCCGCGCTCTGACCCGAGGCGATGTCGCGGCCTGACAGCGAGGGTGGTCAGGATCTGCGTCTGCGGCGACTGCGCCGGTAGAGCTTGAGAACGAAGAACAGGAAGACAGGGACGACGACAGCCGCGATCGATGGGATGACCTGGTCGTTGGCGAGATCCTGAAGTCGTTCCCGGCGCACGGCGACGAGCACCACCGCCGCCAGGATCATCGCGCCGGAGGCGGCCACCAGGGGAATCGGCGAGCGCAGCCGGGCTGCATGGTAAGTCACGCTCGCGTCCACGACGAGTTCGTGTACCTCGACGACACGGCTTCCCGACCGACTACGGCCCTGGCCTTCCACGTATTCTCCGCCGACGAGGGGCGGGGGAACTGACGGCTCGCTCCTCGTCAGAAGTCGGCACGCGAGGACCGCGCCGGCCTGCCCGGCGCCGTCGGTGAGTCGCACGGAAAAGACGTGGGCCCGAAGCCGGGTCACCCGGGCCGGCCGGCGACGCCGACGGGCAGGCCGCAGTACCCGCCCTGGTCGGATCAGGAGAACCAGTGTCACCAGCAGGGCAAGCACTGGAAGAACCCGGACGGCGACCGGGAGGACCGCGGCAACAGCCAGAATCGTCCCGCTGATGACCAGATGGGAGGCCGGCGGAAGCGGCTGGTCCTTGGTCGCTGCGCCGACGTCGACCACACGCCCGGCGAACCGGGTGCCGGCGAGGCCAGCCCGGGAACGCGGACGCGGAACGGAAGGTATCCCTCGCCGAGGCCGCGGTTCGTCTGTGCTGCTCCCGGTGGCGACCGCGTCGGGATCGATAGCCGGTGAGCTGGACGGGACATCCTCCTCTCCGTGGCCTCTCCGTCCCTCACGTCGGCGTAGATCGTGGACTGTGCGGTACACGGCTGGAGGCCTCCAGCCCTTGTCAGGCGAACGATCCTCCTCGGTATCCGGTGTCCAACCGTCTCCCACACCAGCCCCCGTCCGTAGTGTGTGAAAGCTAAAAGGCCAGGTCAACGGGCCTATGTTGCTTTACCGCAAACAATCGTGCCCGAATACGCCAGGCTCTGAAACTTTGTGTTGGGCGGCAAGTATAGTTACCCCTCACGGGGGTGCTCGGGCCGAGTAGACGGTGTGGGTGCCACACAGCAACGCTGCCAGGCGTTCCGCAATGGGCGCATCGTCAAATGATCGGCGTCGGACGTTCCGGCGTGCTGGGAAGCAAGGTCGGCGGCCGGGGACCGTGAGTCCGAATCCGGCCGGAGTGGATGGCACGCGTGATGTGTCGTCGTCCGTGGTCCGCGACCTCGGCTTCTCGGTTCGTCGAGGCTGCCGGAGTGCCGGTGGCTGGGACGGCCATGTTCGGGTGGATTGTTTCTCGGTACAAGGCGGCATCCGTGGGATCCGGCGTAGCACAGCCCCGGTGTCGACTGCTTCTGTCTGGCGGGGATCGGTCTGTCGGCTCGTGGGGGGCCGGATTGTCAAAGGCCAGGCTGCCGGCGGTGGCCGGACCGCGGGCGGCCGCTGTGGCCTTACTTCTGACCGTGCTGACGGTCCTGGCTGTTCCAGCCCCCGCGGCCGCGACCACACCGAATCCACCGTGGCGCGGCGACTGCCCGCTGGACGTCGCTGTGGTCATCGACCTTTCCGGATCCATGGCCGGCAGCATCGGCAAGGTGCGTTCCGCCGCGTCCGACCTGGTCGACGCGCTTCGCGGGGACAGTAACCGGGTGGCGGTGGTGTCGTTCACCAACACGGCCAAGGTCGAGGTCCCGCTTACCGACGTCCAGACCGATGACAGCCGTGAGGATGTCAAGGACGCGATCGAGGATCTGGGCGTCGGAGGGCTGTTCGGACTCGGTGGCGGCGGTACCAACTGGCAGGCGGGTCTGCGGGCCGCCGCGGACATGTCGCCGGACCTCGTCGTGATGATCAGTGACGGTGAGGCGAACACCTACCAGCCGACGACGGTGCCCGGCCTCGAGGCGGCGCCCGACTACGCGGCGAACCCCTCGCTCGGCGCCGCGGTGACGGTCGCCGACGAGCTGCGTGGCGCCGCCGTCCGGATCGTGGCGATCGGAGTCGGGTTCGTCAACACGGTGAACCTCACCGCGATCTCAGGGCCCACGGTGGGGGACGACTACTTCACCACCGACACCGGCGGGCTGCTGCGCCAGCTGTACGAGATCGCCAGCCGCGCCTGCAACATCCCCGTCGCGGCATTGCCGCAGCCGCTGGGCGACAGCTTCCCGCTCCGCGAGGTACTCGTCGGATCGCTCGCCGGGCTGCTGCTTCTGGTGGTCATCGGCGCGCTGCTCAGCCGGCGGCGGCACGGGCCCTCCACTCGTGGGCCGCGGCAGCCACGTCGGTCAACACGAAAGATCCCGGTGTCCGAGCTGGTCCCACTGCCTCCGATCGTGCCGGCGGAGCGGAGCCCGGCCGATGTCGGGAGGGACAGCCGTGGGCCGGGGCACAGTGACGACGATCTGCCCGACAGCGAGGACCTGCCCGACAGCGAGGTCCGCTGGGTGACGCGGGACGACGAACCGGCCGGCCGATCCCCGCAGGCGGAACACGCCGAGGACCCGCCGGACTGGGGCGGTGGGCCGGGCGTGGGAACCGGCCGGCCGACAGCGGAGGTGAGCGGCTCAGCCATGGGTGGCTCAGCCGCGGCGGACGAGGTGAGCTGGTCGTCAGCCGAGCCAGGGAAAGCGGCGGCGAGCACCGGGGACTCCGACGAGGTGCGCTGGTCGCCCGACGGCAGGGTGATCCCCGCCGCGGAGCCCGGCGCGGCAGACCGGGCTGCGTCGACCGGGCCGGAAACCGACGACGTGCCCGCCTCGGAACCGGATCCCGGGCGACCCGGTGCGGGGCGGAGCCGGCAGCCCGGAACGCGCGCGGCCCGGCGGTACTCGACGGAACATCTGTTCGGCGACGAACCGCCGGGCCGATGAGCACACACCCGTCCCCAGGACCCGAACCGATGCGGTGACAAGGAGTGGCAGCGATGGCGGAACGCCCGACATTTGGTATCGACCTCGGTACGACCTACTCGTGTGTGGCCCATCTCGACGAGTTCGGCAAGCCGGTGGCTCTGCCGAACAGCATGGGTGAGTACACGACACCGTCGGTGGTGTATTTCGAGGACAGCGCCGGGGTGGTGGTGGGGAAGCCCGCGAAGAACGAGTTGAACCGGGAGCCCGAACGGGTCGTCCAGTACATCAAGCGGCATATCGGTGAACCCGACTTCTTCATCGACGTCGAAGGCCGCAAGTACTATCCGGCCCAGATCTCCTCGCTCATCCTCAGCGCCCTGGTCGACGACGCGCTGGTCGCGCTCGACATCGAGCCGCCGGCATCCGGGCCGATCGCGGACGTCGTCATCACGGTGCCGGCCTACTTCGGCGGGGCCGAGCGGGAGGAGACCCGTAAGGCGGGTGAGCTCGCGCGGCTGAACGTGCTCAGCATCGTCAACGAGCCCACCGCTGCCGCCATTGCGTACGGGCTGCTCAACAAGGGCGGCGAGCGTACCGTTCTCGTCTACGACCTGGGCGGCGGCACGTTCGACGTCACCATCATCTCGGTCTCCGCCGCTGAGATCCGGGCGGTGTCGACCGGTGGTGACCGCCATCTCGGTGGTGCCGACTGGGACGCGAAGCTTGTGGACCTCTTCCTGGAGAAGTTCGAGGAGCAGTGCCCGGACGCGCCTGACCCGCGTACCGACACCGAGGCGGCGGGAGCTCTGGTGCTGACCGCCGAGGCGGCGAAACGGGATCTGTCGGCACGGGCCAAGTACGGCACCAGTGTGACCGCGCACACCTCGAGGGCGAAGTTCGACATCACCCGTGAGGAATACGAGGAGCTGACCGAGGACCTGGTCGAGCGCACTCTGCACAACACCGAATCCGTCATCGACGCCGCGGCGGCCAAGGGCGTGACGTCGATCGACGAAGTTGTTCTGGTGGGGGGTATGTCGCGAACTCCGATCATCGCGGCGCGGCTGGCGGAACGACTGCGCGTTCGCTTCCCCGGGCTGGCCGATCCCAAGCTGTCCGATCCGGACCAGATCGTGGCCAAGGGGGCGGCACTGTTCGCCGCGAGCAAGGTGGCGGAGTCGTATGACGGCTCCTCCGGCTCGGGTGTGCCCACCAGGGAGGCGTTGCTCGGCGGCAAGGTTCCCAAGATCATTAACATCACCTCGCGCGGCTACGGACTGCGGACATACCGCGACCCGAAGGACCAGGAGGGCTACATCTCCTGGCAGATCAGGCCGAACGACGCGCTGCCGGTCGAGCACCGTGACACCTACAGGACCCTGTTTCCCCACCAGACCGAGGTCGACATCACGCTGTACGAGTCGGCCACCGACGAGCTCAACGAAACGGTTGCGGTCAACAAGGAGCTCGCGAAGGCGGTGCTCAGCGGCTTCCCGCCGAACCAGCCGGCCGGCCAGCCCCTTGAGGTGACCTTCTCGCTCGGTGATGAGTCGATCCTGCGCGTACATGCGGTCGGCCCGACCGGAAAGGATCTTCACGTCGAAGTGAAGATCGCCGGGGCGGCTCCCGCGGCGGAGCTCGCCAAGCCGCTTCCGCGGATCGTCAAGTAGGTGACGCTGCCGGATCCGGCCGGCAGCTGTCGGGGCGACCGCGATCCGGAGAACTACTATCCCGTGAGGCGATGAACGACATATGGATAGCGCACCGTGGGCCTTCGACGGCGCCCGCTTCGAAGCTGAGGTGCTACGTCCGGTCAGTCGTGGCTGGAATCCAGCCGACAACATGTTCAGGTGCTATCTGCTGCCGCATGACGTCGATGATCCGGCCGTCGTCGAGACGGCTCTCGAAGGCGTCCTGACCGGTATCAACAAGTATTTGATCAGGGGTCATTACATGACCGCCGCGAAGGTGCTCAAGAAGCGTCACGGCGAGGTCCGCGAGGTGCTGGGGGACGCAGCAGGCCGGCGGCGGCACCGCGACCAGGTAAAGGCCGCGAGGCTGACCCTTCGCACCGCGGTGGAAGGCGAGGCCCGTGACTATCCGTGGGTGCCGTCTGTCCTGGTGAGCTCGTTGGAGGACCGCTTCGCCGGTGCCTTCACACACCGCGAGATCGTCGAGGTGCTGGCGGAGGCCGGCAAGACGTTACGGGAACCGCCAGCCCTTCCCGATCCCTCGGAGCCGCCGCGGGGATTCGGCGCAATACCAGGAACTTTAGGTTCGGGTTAGTACTGTGACGACCGAGGGTGGTGGTCCTGTGAGGTGTCTGTCGATCGGCTTCTTGGTGGGGAATGGGGTGCGGTTGGCCCGGCGGACGACGCGGGGG
>NZ_JBFLUG010000243.1:0-6258 GCF_041008525.1 Parafrankia sp. FMc2
CGACAGATGTGTAGAAGGGAGAGGTCACGACGGCCGCCGTCCACACGCACCCCGTCCGCCCTGCCGCCGAGTGTGGCGCGGGTCGCGGCGCGTACGCGGCTGTCCGCCGAGCTGCTCGCCGCGATGCTGGAGATCGAGGACCGCACCCGCGCGACGCTGGACGACATGGAACGCGCCGACAGGCTCGCCGCACGGCTGCTGGCCCGCCGCCGTGACCGTCTCACCGCGGCGGAGCCGCCGCGGCGGCTGTCCGCCTGAGCCCGGCCGGCGACCGTGGTCGGGCGGGGGTCAGGCGGTGGTGTCGGCGCCGTCCGGGTGGGTGGTCAGCGGGAGCAGGCCCGGCCCGGCGATGGAGACGATCTCGTTGACGCGGCGGCTGAGCAGCCGGGACGGGTGCACGTCGAGGATGTCGACGATCTCGCCGAGCATCCGCGAGGCTTCCGGGGGGTCGTCGGGGGCGAGCGCCCCGGCCAGCGACGCCAGCGCCCAGCCGCGTTCCACCGTCCCCGAGCTGGTCATGTCGACCGCGATGCGCCCGAGGTCCGCCGCGCCGTCGCCGCCCATGCGGCTGACGACGTCGGCGACGACGCACGCTTCGCGGACCTCGTCGAACGCCGGCCAGCCGGGGTGGCGCAGCCCCTGGACGTTGGGGCGTTGGGTCAGCCGGTCCAGCGCGATCAGCGCGGTGTCGGTGTCACCGAGGGTCGCGGCGGCGCCGGCTTCGAGCGCGGCCGCCCAGCCATGCAGGTAGGGATGCCCGGCGGTGTCGGCGCGCCGCGCCGCACCCGCCGCCGCGTCGTAGCGGCCGGTGACGAACGCGACGAGCGAGTCGAGGGTCGCGGCGGTGCCGGTGAGCAGCGGGTCGTCGAGCTGGCCGGCGAACTGGTCGGTGAGGGTGGCGAACCGGCGCGCGGACGGGTCGTCGCCGGCTTCGACGGCGAGCACCCCCAGGTAGAACGACAGGAACCCGGCGATGCCGGTGAGTTCGCGGTGTACGGCTGGGGACAGCCGGCGGCCCAGCGCGGCCTGCGCGCGGCGCCAGTCGGCGATCACCGGCCGGACCAGCAGGGTGTGCGGCAGGGTGAGCAGGGTGGTGGCGTAGCGGTGCAGTCGGTCGTCGAACTCGGCCATGGTCAGCGGGTCCGGGTCGGCGTAGGCGATCTCGCGGGACAGCATGGCGGCAGCGCGGGACGCCGCCGCCATCCCCAGCCGGTCGGGACGGGCGGAGTCGGGTAGCTCCACGTGGCTCATCCCCCTCCTTCCCGCCCCGGGCCCGCCCGGTAGGGCGGTGGGGCCGTGATGCGTTCCCGGCGTGGGCCGTGGACACGGTCCGTGGCGCGACACCGGGCCGAGGTGGCCTGGGGTCGGAGGTGAACCGGACTGTGCGCTGCGGTGCGTCACCCACCCCGTCGGATCGGTGACTCTCGCACGCTACCGTGTTCGCCGTCACGGCGGGAAATGGAGGTGTGATGTCGTGGTGGCCTGGCACCAGCGCGCCGCAGCTGCCAGGCCGGATTCCCCCCGCACGCCGATTGTTGTCCACGTCCTGGTGCGGAGTACAGGTTTCGGCGGGATTGTGGTGTGTTACGGGCGGCTGACTGCCTGCCCTCCCCCCGTCTGAGGGCATCGCCCGTGGCGGGAGCCGCCACTCTCGGTCCGACACGGTTCCGGCCAGGTCAGGGGGAGGACCCATGGCCTGCCCCCGGTGGTGCGCCCCCGTGGTGTGCGCACCTGTTCACGAGGAGTTGCTGTGCCGCCCATCCAGAACAGCCCGCGGGAACCCGCAGGACTTCCGCGCTATGCGGGCCTGGGGACGTTCGCCAGGCTGCCCCGGCTCGACGAGGTCAGCCAGACAGACGTCGCGATTCTGGGAGTTCCCTTTGACTCGGGTGTGAGCTATCGGCCGGGCGCCCGGTTCGGGCCGAATCACATTCGGGAGAGTTCACGGCTGCTCCGGCCGTACAACCCGGAGCTGGCCGTCGCGCCGTTCCAGCGGCTGCAGGTCGCCGACGCCGGAGACGTCGCGGTGGGGCCGTACGACCTGCCCGCCGCGCTCGCCGCGGTCGAGAGGCAGGCGCGGGACCTGCTTGACGGCGGCGCCCGGCTGCTCACCATCGGTGGTGACCACACGATCTCGCTGCCACTGCTACGGGCGGTCGTGGCGGTGCACGGGCCTGTCGCCGTCGCTCACTTCGACGCCCACCTGGACACCTGGGAGGGCTCCTACGGCACCGCGTTCAACCACGCGACGCCGTTCCGCCGCGCCGTCGAGGAAGGTCTGATCGACATGGAGGCGAGCATCCATGTGGGCGTGCGCGGCCCTCTTCCCGCCGACACGGATCTTGAGGACGACCGGCGGCTCGGTTTCACCGTCATCACGGCCACGGACATCGAGATGGAGGGTGTCCGGACTGCCGGCGAGCGTCTCCGGGCGCGGATCGGGGACCGTCCGGTGTACGTGTCCGTCGACATCGACGTTCTCGATCCGGCGTTCGCGCCGGGTACCGGCACCCCCGAGGCGGGTGGTCTGACCAGCCGCGAGCTGCTGGTCCTGCTCCGCGAGTTCCGCTCGATGAACGTCGTGTCCGGTGACATCGTCGAGGTGGCGCCCGCCTACGACCACGCTCAGATCACCGGGATCGCCGCGGCGCACACCGGTTATGAGATCTTGTCGACGATGGCGGTCTCCCCGCACGGGGCGGAGCGCCTGCCCAGGGCGGCCGTGCCGGTGCCGGCTCCCGTCGCGACGCCCTGGGCGTCCGCCAGGCCTGCGATCGGATAACTATACCGAATTTCGGTATTTGTATACCGGAGTTAGTGTGATGGGTATGGTACGCACCGCGCTGACCCCGGCTGAACGTGCCCGCGGCTGCCGTCTTGGTGCTCTGCTGCGGGAGGCCCGTGGGGCCCGCGCCGTCGCCGAGATCGCCCTGGCCGCCGGCCTGTCCGTCGAAACCCTCCGCAAGATCGAGAGCGGACGGATTCCCACCCCGACGTTCTTCACCGTCGCCGCGCTCGCGCGGGCCCTCGACCTGTCCCTGGACACACTGGCGCACACCTGCGACGCCCCGTCGTACGAGACGTCCACCGCCCGGCCGGCGGCCGCGGCCGGCCTGCCCACCGTCACCGCCGGCGCTGGCGGCTGACACCAGCCCGCACCCGGCGCACGCGGTCCGGGCCGGCGGGTGGTCAGTCGCCTCCGCGGGCGACACCCCCCGCCGAGCCGGCGCCGACCACCCGGCCCCCGTCGTCATGAGCATGCTGCCCATGCCCATGCCCATGCCCATGCCCATGCCCATGCCCATGCCCGTGGGAGTGGGAGTGGTCGTGGGGGCTGGTGGGGTCGTCGGGATGGTCGTGTGGGGTCTGCACCTGCCCGACCCGGTGCGCATGCCCGGGCAGCGCGATCCGGTACAGGCAGGTGTCACAGTTCATCCGGATGTCCCCGCCGAGGGCCTCCCGGTAGCGTTCCAGCACCAGGTCGACGAGCGCCGGCCCGTCCCCGAGCAGCCCCGCGCATGCCACCGCCACCTGCGGATGCGCCGCCGCCCACTCCTGGGCCTGCGCGACGGTGCGCCGCGGCAGCACCCCGGTGAACAGGAAGTACGGGGCGACCACGACCCGGGTCCCGCCCAGGCGGCGGATCCGTTCCAGCCCGGCGGGCACCGACGGCTCGGCCAGGCTGATGAACGCGACCTCCACCCCGGCGAACCCGCGGCCCTCCCACAGCAGCCGGGCGACCTTGACGACCTCGGCGTTGGCGTCCGGGTCGGTCGACCCGCGCCCGACCAGCAGCACCGTCGTCGCCGACCGCTCCCCGGGCGGGCACACCGCGTCGATGCGCTCCTCCAGCAGGGCCAGCAGCGACGGATGCGGGCCGAGGGGACGTCCGTAGGCGTAGGTCAGCTGCGGATGACGGTCCCGCTCCCGGGCCATCGACCCGGGAATGTCCCCTTTGGCGTGGCCGGCGGAGACCAGTGTGAGCGGGACGACGCCGAGCCGGTGATGCCCGGCGTCGACCAGGCGGGTCACCGCGTCGGCGACCGGCGGCGCGGACAGCTCGATGAACCCGCCGTCGACCGCCAGCCCGCCGGCCCGCTCCCGGACCCGGGTGACGAACCGGCGGAACTGCTCGGCGCCGTCCCGGTCCCGGGTGCCATGCCCGACGATCAGCAGCGCCGGTCCGGGCGTGGGACGGCTGGCGGCGGTGGGGGTGGGGGTGTGCTCGACGGTCACCTCGACGGTCCTCCTGCGGCTCGGCCGGCACGGCGGCGGGAACGGATCAGCTCCATCAGCTCCATGCGTAGTCCCGGGGGGTGACGACCAGCCCGGCGCGCAGCCGGGTCCGTGACGAGCCGACCACCACCGTCGTGGTCATCCCGACCAGGTCCAGCAGCCGCTCCCGCTCCGCCGCGTCCGCGTTGCCGCCGTCCCCGCCGGTCAGTGCGCCGAGGGTGGTGACGGTGACCCGCTGCCCGGGCCGGAACGCGTCGGTGACCAGACCCACCGGGGTGCCCGGGGGGCGGGCGGCGGCGAGCGCGGCCAGCGCGTCGGGCAGGTGGTGGCGGCGGGTGCGGCTGCGCGGGTTGTAGAACGCGACGGCCAGGTCGGCGTCGGCGACGGCGCGTATCCGGTGCACGATCCGCTCCCACGGGGTGTGCAGGTCCGACAGGCTGATCAGTGCATGGTCGTGGCCCAGCGGGGCGCCGAGCAGCGCCGCGGCGGCCAGTGCCGCGGTGACCCCCGGCACGGCGACGACGTCGAACGACCCGTCGGCCAGGTCCAGTGCCGGGCTGCCCATCGCGTAGATCCCGGCGTCCCCGCTGCCGATCAGTGCCACCGCGTGACCGGCGCGGGCCTGGTCCACCGCCGCCTGGGCGCGGGCCTGCTCGTCACCGAGCCCACTGGCGAGGACCCGCACCCCGGCCGGCAGCAGATCCGCGACCGAGGCGACGTACTGGTCGAGGCCGACGACGACACCGGCGCGGCGCAGCTCGGCGCGGGCCCGGCCGGTCAGCAGCCCCCGGTCACCCGGGCCGAGGCCGACGACGGCGAGCCGTCCCCGGGGCCGGTGCCGCGCGACGGCGACCGTCGCATGGGCGCTGACCTGCTTGGCGACGACCAGCTCCGCCCCCGCCACGGTTCCCGCGGCTCCCGCCGTTCCCGCGGTGTGCCCGTCCGCGGGGGTGCCCGCACCGGCGGTTGCGACCTGGCCGGGTGCGACCTGGCCGGGTGGGCCGTCGGTCCGGCGCGCGGGCGCGGACAGCAGGCAGGCGGCCTCGGCGACACTCGGGGTGCCGACCGCGGCGCGGACGACCTCCG
Organism: Parafrankia sp. FMc2; assembly: GCF_041008525.1. NCBI lineage: Bacteria > Bacillati > Actinomycetota > Actinomycetes > Frankiales > Frankiaceae > Parafrankia > Parafrankia sp. FMc2. The sequence continues at coordinate 5,323 of NZ_JBFLUG010000243.1, forward strand.
AGGGATGGGGCACCGTCACCCCGGCCAGCTCCTCGGCGGTGTGCACGACCAGCGGCCAGCCGCGGCGCGCGGCGACCTGCAGCAGCCCGGCCTCGTCGGCCTTCGCCGTCACCGTCGCCAGATGGGACACCGCGGCGGGGGACAGACCGGCACCGGCCAGCGCGGCGTCGATCAGCGTGTCGATCTCCGCGGCGGGTGCCCCGCGGCTCGCCCCGACCCCGACGACCAGGCTCGGTGGCCGGTAGACGACCCGCGGCACGGCACCTGCCGGCGGGTCGGGCAGCAGCCGGTCGGTGATGTGGATCTCCCCGGCGACGGTCCCGCCCGCCGGGCCGTCCGAAGCCCCCGGGTCCGCGCCGGGCCGGTCGGCGGTGCGTGGTTCGGTGCCGCGTGGGCCGGCGGTGCGCACCGACGGGGGCAGCGCCGGCAGCGGCCACACCGCGTCGGTGTGCAGGGTCACCGGCTGCCCGGACAGCATCGCCGCGCCGACCGCGGCCAGCTGCGCACCGGCGTCCACCGTGAACCCGGCCTCGGCGCCGAGGCCGTCGAGGGCGGCGACGCCCGTCACGTCACTGGCCGTGGTGATCACCGGGGTGGCGTCGAAGACGTCGGCGACCTGTTCGGCGAGCCGGTTCGCGCCCCCGGCGTGCCCGCCGCACAACGCGACCGCGAACCGGCGTGCCTCGTCCACACACACCACACCCGGGTCGTGGTCCTTGCCGCGCAGCAGCCCGTCGAGGAGCCGCACCGTCGCGCCGGTCGCCAGGAAACAGACGACTCCGTCGACACCGTCGGTGACCGCGGCGGCGAGCGCGTCACGCGCCCGGCCCGGGTACAGCCGGGCGGCGGGCCAGCGGGCGGCGAGCTCGGCGGCGGCGGCCCGCCCGGCGGCGGTCACCGCCACCAGCGCCACCCGACCCGCCGCCGAGCTCGCCG
>NZ_JBFLUG010000244.1:0-6168 GCF_041008525.1 Parafrankia sp. FMc2
CCATCCTCCTGCTTCGAGGAGGCCATGTCTGCCATGGTCAACGTCACCGGTCTTGAAGATCCCATCTCGCCCTGCGCTACAGAGGTTTCAGTGATCCTCGTGTCTCACGGGACTCTGACAGACAGGGGGGCACGACACGAGGCACCGTGAGCAGCCGACGTGCGCTGGTGGGCAGCCGAAAAACGAGCAGAGGGCACGCCAGTGGACGGCCGGGAGAGAGTGCCAGGGCGCTACGCTGCCCGGGCAGCCCGACCCGTGCCCCTGCCGACGGCGAGACTGTCTGTGGTGCCTCTGCGGGTAGCGCGGGTGGATTGCGACAAAAGTCACGGTGCCTGTGCAAAGAACCCGGGCGGTTCATTCAGAAAAACGTATGCGCCCCTGCAAGGATGCGCAAACGCGGCGACACAGCAAATGATGGCTACATGGCGCCAAGGACCTTTGTAGCTGCCGTTCTAGGATCCCCGTAGAAGATCGGGTCTACGTGCTCCATGATTTCAGCGCTAACGTCGAGGAAGTTTCGCTTGTTCTCGATCGGGATGAGGGCGCGCTTCGCACCGTTGTCCTGAGCGACCTGCAACGGCTCGGTGAGTGAGCGCAACGGTTTGATGTTCCCCTGGACGCTCATGTCACCGAGGACGAGGAGCGCCGGGCTCACCGGCGCCTTGCGCAGTGCCGACGTGGCCGCGACGAAGAAGGCGACGCCCAGTTCCGCCTCGACATGGTTGCCGAGTAGGTCGAGGACCTCGACGTGTAGATCGGACACGTCGAGGTCGCGCGTGAGGCCGTTCTCGGTCTTGCGCGCCTGCAGGTAGCTGAAGGCACGCTGGACAGACTCCTTCGTGGCGCCCGCGATGCCGCCGGCGAACCTGAGCTTCCCAGTTCCGCTGGAGACGGACACCTCGAGCCGGTAGAGGCCCACCGTCCCGTCGGAGGTGACGCCTGCGCTGTAGACAGTGCCCGGAGCTAGCGGGTCGGACGAGATGAGATCCCGCCCGCCCTGCTCAGGCACCCCGACGAACCTCTCTTCGCCAGTCTCCTGCGCCGTGTAGCTGAACGACGTGTGATAGTACTCGAAGGAGCCCATCTTCTTGAGCCGCTCCTTTACCCGCCGCCGGCCTTCCAACGCCAGCTCGACGAGTTCGGCCACTTCTTCCTGGGTAGCCTCTCCGTCCGGATAAATAATCTTCATCAGGCCCGAGACGGTCTTGCGCGCAGCCTTACGGTCGCGGGCGTTGAGATGCGGGCCGAGGGAGAAGTGCCGGTCGACGACTTCGGTGAAGTTATGCTTGCGGAGTACGCGGAGCGCCTCGGCCAGGTAGTCGACCACGAAGCCGTACCCGTCGGTGAACAGCTCGTTGTGCATCTTCGGGATCTCCCAGCCCGGGAGATAGAAGTGGATGCGGTCGATGAACGCCATGTCGTCACGGATGATCGCCGGCATCGGGGCGAACAGGTGCGACGTCTGGACGAGGACGTCGACGGGCTGGTTCGTGTTACCGAACATGGCGATGCTCGCGTCGCCAGAGACAGCCTCCTGCCCCCGCTGGAACGTGCCGGACTCGCAGTAGGTCTTCATCGTGGTGATGACCTCTTTGGGCATCTTCTGCAGGTCGGCGACCTCGTCGAAGCCGACGACGTCCCAGATCTGCACCATGCCCTTCTGCCGCCCGGACATGTGACCGAAAAGGTTGGCCACCGTGGTGCCGCCGGTCAGCAGCGCGGCGTAGGGCGAGACCTCCTGGACGATGTAGCTCTTGCCGGTGCCGCGCGGACCGAGTTCGACGAGGTTGTAGTTCCGCTCGGCGAATGGGACCAGCCGGATGAGGAACAGCAGCTTCAGCCTACGTGACATCTCGGCGGGCTCGTAGCCCGTGCTGCGGATCAGCAGGTCGAGCCACTCGTCGGTGGTGAAATCCCGGCGAACCTTCCGATATTCGTCCAGGTCGAACGTGGCGATCTGGATCGGAGTGAGGCGCTCGATCCAGAATGGGTTCTTGCCGCGGCTCTCCTCGTCGTACTCGAACCGCATGTCGACCTGAGCCCAGATGCCACCGGTGAGCAGCCGTTCGAACTCGCGGACATAGCGGTCGGGGACGTGCACGTACTTGTGGCCGAAGTTCGCGACCTCGGCCCAGTAGTCCGAGTCGACGACGCGGACCTTCACTTTGTCGATGAAGGTGTGGGAGCCCCGGTCCTTGACCGTCGCCTGGGCCTTCATCGACTCGTCGGCACGGATGTAGTTGTTCGCGAGCGTGTCGTTGACGACCTGCAGACCCATCTGAATGGTCAGCTCATCCGACGAGGCGCAGTACTTGCCGAGCAGGTACTCCAAGACGAAGACCGGCACGTTCGCCCCGACCTTGACCTTGCGGACGAGATCCTTTCGGACGACCTTGCCCGCAAAGAGCCGGTTGACTTTATCGTCCAGCGCCTCGTGGGTGGGGGCCGCGGTGTCGCTCATGACACTCCCTGGTCGCTCATGACACTCCAAGCCGGACCGGGATGTCGACCGGGGAACGGTACAGCTCCGCCCCTGTCGCTGGGTCCAGGACGACGACCCGCAATGTGGTGACGGTGTCGTCGAACAGTCGGAAGACCACAGTGTCCTCGGTGTTGGGCTCCAGCGTGAGCCGCCCCGTGGCGACGTCGAACGCGCCGGAACGGGCAGCCATTCCGACGGCGCCAACCTCCCGGCCGTCGGCCATGAGCACGGCCTGGACGGTGATGCTCTCCCCGAGCAACTGTAGCTGAGATCCCCCCTGCTTCATCGTGACCTGGAAGATCCGGTTGGTGATGGTGTCGGGGAGACCACAGACAATGGCCTGGTCGGCCATGGCTGAGGCCGGTCGGCTCGTCCTGCTCCGAACTGTCAGGACTGGAACGATGAGCTCCTGCAGTGAGGGTCCTCCGTGGTGAAAGGCCAGGTCGCCGCCGGCTCTGAAAACTCCTGCGCCGCGCGGGAATACCAGGTCGAGATCTGATCTGTAGCCGAGCGTCGCCGCCTTGACCCGGATGGTGCCCGGCGGGGTCGCACCGCCCCGGCCGACCCAGCACCGCCGGTGCAGATCGACTGTCTCGCCTCCAGGCGCCGCGATCCGCATCGACTCGTCACGGTCGGAGCCGAAGAACAGATGCCCATGGTCAGCCGTCACCACTGTGTGGCCGATCCCCGCGGCGGCGAGGCGGCGGATCGCCTGAGTGAGGTTGTCGATGACGGTGTCCATCACCTGGCGAGCATGGTAGGTGAAGCCCGTCTCGCCGGCATGATCGATCTCCTGCGAGCGGACGACGACCATCCGGGCTCCCTCGACCTTCTTCGCGAGCTTCGAGGAGGTCAGGCTCAACAACTCGTTGAGGTCGAGGTCTACCAGCCCAGGAACCCTGGCGGCAGCGAACCTCTTTCGCTCGGCCAGACCTGGCAGGAACACGCCGTCGATCTCGGCACCGAAGCGTTTACCAGAGGGGTCGGTCGCCAGGGCGAAGCTGGCCGCGGCCGACGGCTGCAGGGCCGCCATTCCGATCGCGGTGATCGAGGGGAGCGCGGCCAACGCTGGACGGACTGCCCGCTCGGCGTCGTCGGGTAGCTTGGCCGCCAGTTCCAGCCCCATCTCATAGCGCAGGGCATCGACGAGGAAGTACGCGACCGGCTTCGGCTGGGTCTCGACGATGTCGGCGAAGATCCGCGTCTGTGGTGACGGCTCCGCGACTGCCCACCCCGACGCCTCGAGGGCTCTCGTGAAGCCTTCTGCCATCAGGTGGCAGGTGTCCTCATAGGCACGGCGTACCACTACGAGGGGCTGCTCCGGCAGGTCATCGAGCTGGGGCAGCCAGGCTTCAAGCTGACGCTGCGCCCGGTCGAGCCGCCACCAGCCGCCGGGCGTCGTGTATCGGCCAACCCACGTCTGCGCGTCTCCAGCTGCGGCCCGCACCTCGGCGCCCACCGTGGTCGCGAGCCGGCCAAGCTCCGCCATCCGCCGCATGGCCTCCCACGCCGCCCGGTGGACGGGGTCAACGCCGAGCCAGAAGCCGTCGCTGTACCTGGCCAGTAAATCCACGGCGGCCTCGAACGAGCTCCCGGCCACCAGGTCGGCGCAGTACGCGAGCAAGGCGGGCCCCGAGCAACGGAACGTGTCCACCGAGCCGAGCGCGCCAGGCGGAACCTGCGCGGTGGCCAGGCCGAGCTCACGCTCCACCTGGTCGGCCAGCGTCGGATAGGCCTTGGCATACCGCTCCCGCAGCGCCGCAGCCAACCGGCCCACGGACTGTTCCGCGGTAGCAGTTGGCGGTCGCTTCACGGCGTCGAGCGTCGGCGGCGCGGGGCAGGAGAGGCCGAGCCGGAACTCGTTGGCGAGCAGGTAGCGCGCCGTGATCGCCCGCAGTTTCGGAAGCTCCGCATCCAGGGGCAGGTCGAGGCCGAGTGACACATCGATCAGGCCACAAAGCTCGTCCTGCGCGGACTTCTCCGCGATCTCGATGTCCCGGGTCTCGTCCGCGAGCCAGGCCAGCACCAGCGCATCGTCGGCACTACCACCAGGTCCGGTGAAGATGCTCTTGAGAACGGACGGTGGCGCAGTCCCGTCACCCACCGCCGTGACTACGCTCGCGAGATCCGTATAGGTCAGCTTCCGGTCACCGGCGAGCATGGCGTCGATGGCGGCGACGGTATGCTGCCTGCCCAGCAGTTGGCGAGTGAGCTGGTGCAGCTGTGGCACCCACTTCGTTCCCGCCAGGTCGAGCTCCCACAGCGGATACGACAGCTCGTCACGACCGAGGCCAGGCAGGTAGACGACCACCTGTTCGGGACGGTCGCCCTGGATGTACGGCTCGACAGCGAAGCGCAGCTCGTACATCGAGCCCGCGTACTCGGCGAGACACACAGCTCGGCCGCCCAGCTGGACGGTGGTAACCACCTCGGTGCGGGGTCCGCCCCGCAGCTCTTCAACGAACGCCGCGAACTCGGACCGCTTGTCGTACCAGACCACGACGTCGCGCTCGGCCACTTTTTTCGCGAGCTGCTGGGCGACATAGTCGTGTAGCGAGAGCATCATTGCCCTTCCTAGCGGGTCGATCCCGTGCCGGCCCGGCGCCGACTGCCACGGCCTGCGGTGGTGACCGGCGCGTCGAGCAGCCCGCGCAGCGCCGCTGCTACGGCGGGCGACCTCCGTTCCGCGATCAGCTCGTCGACCGGCCGGGTCGGCTGCAGCCTGGCCATCCAGCCATCGTGCCGCGTCTCCACCCAGAAGACATCTTTCAACCCGTGAGCGATCGCCAGGCTCCGGTCGATCCCGCACTTGGGCACGACCCGTTCCGGCCACAGCCGCATCGCAAGGTGTGACCAGTCGTAGCTGCCCTTGCACAGCTCGTCCCAGGTCTTCTTCACCTCGGTCTGCCACGGCTTGTGCTGCGGCACGAGACGCCACAGCGGTGCGAAATTGATGACCACGCCATCGTCGAGGTCCGGATCCCACAACGGCGCGACCAGCCGCACCTCGTCGAGGAAGGCCCGCAGCTCGTCGACGAACTTCCGCTGCCCGTCGATTTCCTTTCGTTGTGCCGCTGTTGGCCGGTTACCAGCCTCCTGCTCCAACTCGCCCAGCCGCCGCTGCTCAAGCAGCAGCTTCGGTGCGACAAAGTCGTTCTGCACCCGGAACATCGTGTCCCGCGTGAAAGCATGAATGTAGAGCCAGACCGAGTAACTCGCCAACGGCGTCGCCAACTGCCAGTAGATCGGTGCCTTCCGTCGACTCTTCGAGTACATCTTAATATGGAACGGAAAGAACTCCCGAGTGAGCCAGGACCGCAGCTTGACCGGCAGATCGACATCGAGCAGTTCCGCCCCGCCTAGAGTGCGTGCACTCAGATCTCGTAAATGCCCGGGGTCGTCTACCAAAATGTCCAAGTTATCCTTTATGTGTCCCGCTACTAAGAGAAAACTAAGTTAGTGGAATATTGATGTAGGACAGGTCTGGAGATCGGAAGAAGCCTCGGATAATCTCCGGTGTGGCCAAGAGGCGAGCGAACGCCTTCTTGACGCTGTCGCACAGTTCGTCGACAGTGCGGGCGGCGACTTTCCCGGCGTTATCGTTCTTCACATTCTTCCAGACCCACTCGTCGGGGTTGAGTTCGGGCGAGTAGGGCGGGAGATGGAAGATCCTGAGTCGACCTTCG
>NZ_JBFLUG010000245.1:0-6150 GCF_041008525.1 Parafrankia sp. FMc2
CGGTGGGGGCGTCCGAGTACGACGTGCTTGCGGCGCTGGGTCGGGCGGGTGTGGTGGTGGATGTGGCGGCGGTGAACGGTCCGCGGGCGGTGGTGGTGTCGGGGCCGGCCGAGGTGGTGGCGCGGGTGGAGGAGATCGCCGCGGCGCAGGGGTGGAAGAACAGCCGCCTGGCGGTGAGTCATGCGTTTCATTCGGTGTTGATGGAGCCGATGCTCGGCGAGTTCGCCCGGGTGGTCGCGGGTCTTACGTTCCGGGAGCCGACCGTGGCGGCGGCGTCGACGGTGACGGGGCGGCCGGTGGAGCCGGGGGAGTGGTCGGATCCGGGCTACTGGGTGGGGCAGGTCCGGCGTCCGGTGCGGTTCGCCGACGCGGTGACGGCGATGGTCGGGCAGGGCGTGACCCGGTTCCTGGAGATCGGGCCCGACGCCCCGCTCACGGCCATGATCGCGGAAGGGTTCGCGGGGGGCCTCGAGGGCGACGGGGGCGAGACCCGTCCGGTGCTGGCTGTGGGGGCGCTGCGGCGGGAGCGGGACGAGGCCGCCACACTGCTGGGCGCGGTGGGCCGGCTGTTCGTCGACGGTGCCGACGTCGACTGGGCGCGGGTGTTCGACCACACGGCCGCGGCCCGGGTGGACCTGCCCACCTACTCCTTCCACCGGCACCGGTTCTGGCTCGAGCCCTCGCCCGAGGTGGGCGCGGGTGACCTGGCGGCGGCCGGCCTGGACGCCGGCGGACATCCGCTGCTCGGGGCAGCCGTCACGTTGCCGGAGGGCGCGGGGACGGTGGTGACCGGCCAGCTCTCGACCAGATCCCTGCCGTGGCTCGCCGACCACACCGTGCACGGCGCGACCGTCGTCCCCGCGACCGCGCTGGTGGCGATGGTGCTCGCGGCCGGCGAGCAGGTCGGCGCGATGTCCCTCGAGGACCTGACACTGCAGACACCGCTCGTCCTGCCCGCCGAGGGCGAGGTGCGAGTGCGGATCATGCTCGCCGCGGCGGACGGGGACGGACGGCGCGCCGTCACCGTCCACGCCGAGAGCGCCCCGACCGCCGAGGTCGACAGCGCCGAGGACGACAGGAGTGCGCCAGCGGCGGCGGCGACGGACGCCGGTGACGGCGCGTGGACCCGGCACGCCGTCGGTGTACTCCGGCCCGAGATCGGCGTACCGGACCCGGACCCGGACCTGGTTGCCTGGCCGCCGGCGGCGTCCGGCGAGGTCGACACCGCCGAGCTGTACGCGGCGATGGCGGCCTCGGGGCTCGGCTACGGGCCGGCGTTCCGCGGGCTCGTCCGGGCGTGGCGGCGTGGCGAGGAGCTCTTCGCGGAGGTCACCACCGCCGAGGCGACCGACGGTTACCCGATCCATCCGGCGCTGTTCGACGCCGCGCTGCACGCGATCGCCCTCGGCGGGCTGCTTCCCGCGGGTGACGCACCGCTGCTCCCGTTCGCCTTCTCCGGCGTCCAGGTGCACGCGACAGCCGGCCCCACCCTCCGGGTGCGGCTCGGGTCGGCCGGGTCGGCCGGGTCGGCCGGGTCGGCCGGCGGGACCGTTCGGATCACCCTCGCGGACGGATCCGGCCTGCCGGTCGCGAGCGTCGAGGCCCTCGCGCTGCGCCCGATCTCCGCCGCCGCCCTGCCGGTGGGACGTCCCGCCGACCGCCTCCTCTTCACCGTCGACTGGCTGCCCACCGCGACGCCCGCGGGATCGGGCGAGTGGGGCGGATCGGGCGAGTGGGCGGGTGAGTCGGGATGGGCGACCGTGCCGCTCGGAGCGGCGTTGCCGGCGGGGCCGGTCGAGGTCCTCGTGCTCGACTGCCCGGCGCCGTCGTCGCCGCAGCCCGGCGAGGAACCCGCACCGGTACCCGGCCCTCCGGACCCGGCGGCGGTCCGGCGGCGCACCGGCGAGCTGCTGGGAACGGTGCAGGCCTGGCTGGCCGACCCGGGCTGGGCGCGGAGCCGGCTCGTCGTCGTCACCTCGGGCGCCGTCCACGTGGGTGGCACCGGGGGGCTGCCGGGCCTGGCGGAGGCCGCGCTGTGGGGGCTGGTGCGCTCCGCGCAGGCGGAGCACCCCGACCGGATCCAGCTGGTGGATGTCGACGCGGCCGGCCGGGACCTGCTCCCGGCGGTCGTCGCCTCCCGGGCGTCGCAGGCCGTCATCCGGGACGGGGCGGTGCTCACCCCCCGGCTCGTGCGCGCGCAGCCGCCGGCCACCCCGCCCGCCGCCGCCTTCGGCCCGAACGGCCCGAACGGCCCGAACGGCCCGGATGACCTGGGCGGCGCGGGTGGCCGGGGTGGCGCGGGCACAGTGGTGATCACCGGTGCGACGGGGACGCTCGGCGCGGCGCTCGCGCGGCACCTGGTGGCGGACCACGGAACGTCCGACCTGCTGCTGCTGTCGCGACGTGGCCCGGAGGCGCCCGGCGCCGCCGAGCTCGCCGCCGAACTGACCGCGGCGGGCGCGCGGGTGCGTCTCGTCGCATGTGACCTCGCCGACCGGGCGGCGGTCGCCGGCGTGCTGGACGGCGCCGACGTCACCGCCGTGGTGCACGCCGCCGGGGTGCTCGACGACGCCGTCCTCACCTCGCTGACCGCCGACCGGCTGGACGCCGTGCTGCGCGCCAAGGTGGACGCGGCGGTGAACCTCCAGGCCGCGGTCGCGGACCGGGACCTGTCGGCGTTCGTCCTGTACTCGTCGGCGGCCGGGCTGTTCGGCAACCCGGGCCAGGCGAACTACGCCGCCGCGAACGCGTTCCTGGACGCGTTCGCCGCGCACCTGCGGGCGTCCGGGGTGCCGGCGACGTCCATCGGCTGGGGCCTGTGGGACACCGGAAGCGGCATGGGCGCGGCGCTCACCGGTGCCGACCAGGAGCGGATGCGCCGCGGCGGGGTGCTGGCGCTGACGGTCCCCGAGGGGCTGGCCGCGTTCGACGCGGCGGTGGCGATGTCCGTGCCGGCCGCGTACGCGCTGCGGGTGGACGTCTCCGCGCTGGGACGGGCCGCCGAGGCCGGGCTGGTACCGGAGGTTCTGCGCGGGCTGGTGCCGTCGTCCGCGGTCAGCCGCGGATCCGGAGCGGGCGGGGGTGCGGGCGCGGGTGCGCTGCGGCGTCTCGCCGGCCTGCCGTCCGCGGACCGTGACCGCCTGCTGCTGGCCGCGGTTCGCCGCCAGGTCGCCGAAGTCGCGGGCTTCCCCGACGGCGACGCCGTCGCACCGGGCCGCGCCTTCCGCGAGCTGGGCTTCGACTCACTGATGGCGGTCGAGCTGCGCAACCGGCTGGCGGCCGCGGCCGGCCTGCGGCTGCCCGCGACACTCGTCTTCGACTACCCGACCGTCGCCAGCCTGGCGGAGTTCCTGAGCGGCGAGCTGTCCGGCGGCCCGGCGGGAGCGTCGGCGGCCCCGGTGCCGGAGACGGTGGACGACGAGCCGGTCGCCATCGTCGCCATGGCGTGCCGCTATCCCGGCGGGGTGTCGTCGCCGGAGGGCCTGTGGGATCTGGTCGCCGCCGGTCGCGACGGCATCGGTCCGTTCCCGGACGACCGCGGCTGGGACGTCGATGGTCTGTACCACCCGGACCCGGATCATCCGGGGACGTCCTATACCCGCGAGGGCGGGTTCCTGTACGGTGCGGCGGATTTCGATCCGGGGTTGTTCGGTATCTCGCCGCGTGAGGCGTTGGCGATGGATCCGCAGCACCGGCTGCTGCTGGAAACATCCTGGGAGGCCTTCGAACGGGCCGGGGTGGACCCGCTTTCACTGCGCGGTTCCCGGACGGGTGTCTTCGCCGGTGTGATGTACACGGACTACGCGGCGGTGCTGGAGACCTCCGACGAGGACGTCGAGGGTTTCCTCGGTACGGGCGGGAGTATCGCCTCGGGCCGGGTGTCGTACACGTTCGGTCTGGAGGGGCCGGCGGTGACGGTCGACACGGCGTGTTCGTCGTCGCTGGTGTCCCTGCATCTGGCGGCGCAGTCCCTGCGTGCCGGTGAATGCGATCTGGCGCTCGCCGGTGGTGTGACGGTGATGGCGACGCCGAACACCTTCGTCGGTTTCTCGCGGCAGCGTGGTCTGGCGGCGGACGGCCGCTGCAAGTCGTTCTCCGAGGCGGCCGACGGCACCGGCTGGGGTGAGGGCGTCGGGATGCTGCTGGTGGAGCGGCTGTCCGATGCCCGCCGGAACGGCCATCGGGTGCTGGCGGTGGTGCGTGGTTCGGCGGTGAACCAGGACGGGGCGTCGAACGGGTTGACGGCGCCGAACGGTCCGTCGCAGCAGCGGGTGATCCGGCAGGCGTTGGCGAACGCCCGTCTCGGCGTCGCCGACGTGGATGTCGTCGAGGGTCACGGTACGGGTACGACGTTGGGTGATCCGATCGAGGCGCAGGCGCTGCTGGCGACCTATGGCCAGGGCCGGTCGGCCGGCCGGCCGTTGTGGTTGGGGTCGGTGAAGTCGAACATCGGTCATGCGCAGGCCGCTGCGGGTGTGGCCGGTGTGATCAAGATGATCCTCGCGATGCGTGAGGGGGTCATGCCGCGGACGCTGCATGTGGACGCGCCGTCGTCGCAGGTCGACTGGGATGCGGGTGCGGTGTCGCTGCTGGTGGAGCCGCGGCCGTGGGAGGCGGCGGAGGGCCGTCCGCGGCGGGCGGCGGTGTCGTCGTTCGGGATCAGCGGCACGAACGCCCACGTCATCCTCGAACAGGGCGACACTCCCGAGGAGCCGGACCGTGCGGCCGGGCGCGGCCTGCCTGTTCCCCTGGCGTTCTCCGCCCGCAGCGGTGCTGCCCTGGCCGGGCAGGCCGGGCGGCTGCACGACTTCCTGCAGAGCACTCCCGGTGCGGACCGGGTCGCGGTCGCGCGCGCACTCGCGGGCCGCGCCACTCTTGACCACCGCGCGGTCGTGCTCGGCGACGACCACGGCATCCTCACGTCGCTGGCCGCCTTCTCCACCGGGGACGACACCGGCCAGGTCCTCCGGGGTGCTGCTGGTGAGGGCCGGCTGGGTGTGGTGTTCACGGGTCAGGGTGCGCAGCGGTTGGGGATGGGTCGGGGTCTGTACGAGGTGTTTCCGGTGTTCGCGGAGGCGTTTGACGAGGTGTGTGACCTGCTGGACGGGCAGGTGGATGTGCCGGTGCGGGAGGTGGTGTTCGGTGGGGATGCTGAGGCGTTGGGTGTGACGGGTCGGGCGCAGCCGGCGTTGTTCGCGGTGGAGGTGGCGCTGTTGGCTTTGGTGCGGAGTTGGGGTGTGGTGCCGGAGGTGGTGGCGGGGCATTCGGTCGGGGAGATCACGGCTGCGTACGCGGGGGGGGTTGTCGATCTGGCGGATGCGGCGGTGTTGGTGGCGGCGCGGGGTCGGCTGATGGGGGCGTTGCCGGCGGGTGGGGCGATGCTGGCGGTCGCCGCGTCCGAGAACGACCTGCTCGTGGCCGTGGAACGGGCGGGTGTGGTGGTGGATGTGGCGGCGGTGAACGGTCCGCGGGCGGTGGTGGTGTCGGGGCCGGCGGAGACGGTGGCCCGGGTGGAGGAGATCGCTGGGGCGCGGGGGTGGAAGAGCAGTCGGTTGGCGGTGAGTCATGCGTTTCATTCGGTGTTGATGGAGCCGATGCTCGGCGAGTTCGCCGGGGTCGTGGCGGGGCTGACCTTCCGGGAGCCGACCGTGGCGGCGGTGTCGACGGTGACCGGGCGGCCGGTGGAGCCGGGGGAGTGGTCGGACCCGACCTACTGGGTGGAGCAGGTCCGGCGTCCGGTGCGGTTCGCCGACGCGGTGACGGCGATGGTCGGGCAGGGCGTGACCCGGTTCCTGGAGATCGGGCCCGACGCCCCGCTGACCGCCATGATCGCGGAGCGTGGCACGCCGGAGGAGGGCGTGGAGGCCCGTCCGGTCCTGGCTGTGGGGGCGCTGCGGCGGGAGCGGGACGAGGTCGCGACGCTGCTGGGCGCGGTGGGCCGGCTGTTCGTCGACGGCGCCGACGTCGACTGGGCGAGCATCGCCACGTCCACCTCCGGCGGCAGCTCCACCGACATCGCCAGCACCGACATCGCCAACAGCGACGTCGCCGCGACCGGTTCGGACGTCCGTCACCCGGTGGACCTGCCGACCTACGCCTTCGACCGTCGGCGTTTCTGGCCGCGGGCGCGGGTGGGTGTGGTGGGGGATG
>NZ_JBFLUG010000246.1:0-6095 GCF_041008525.1 Parafrankia sp. FMc2
TTCTTATTTTTTTGAGTAGCCAGTGGATCTCCAGGTGTTATACTTGGTCGCTGTGCGGCAGGGTCGGAGTGGTATAAGATACCGCGGTGCGGGTCTGGCGGAGGTGCGTGCGCTGGTGGACCGTACCGGTACGGATCTCGGGCGGCGGGTGCGGTTGCTGGTGGGTAAGCCGGGGTTGGACGGGCATTCGAACGGGGCGGAGCAGATCGCGGTGCGGGCGCGGGATGTGGGTTTCGAGGTGGTGTATCAGGGGATTCGGTTGACTCCGGCGCAGATCGTGGCGGCGGCGGTCGATGAGGATGTGCACATCGTGGGTCTGTCGGTGTTGTCGGGGTCGCATATGAATCTGGTGCCTGAGGTGTTGGACGGGCTGCGGGCGGCGGGTCTGGCCGATGTTCCGGTGGTGGTGGGGGGGATCATTCCGCCGTCGGATGCGGAGGCGTTGACCGCGCTCGGGGTCGCGGCGGTGTTCACCCCGAAGGACTACGGCCTCACCGAGATCATGCGGGGTATCGCCGAGATCGTCCGCACGGCGAACGGCCTCGACCGTGCCTGATCCCGGGGTCGGGGAGGCCGGGGTCGGGGGCGGGCCCGAGCCGGTGGGTGCCGCGCGGCCGGGCGGCGTACCCACCCTCCCGGACGCGGTGGCGCTGGCCACCAGGGTGCACGCCGGCCAGCTCGACAAGGCCGGGGAGGACTACATCGGTCACCCACGGCGGGTGATGGACACCGTCAGCCGCACCGCGGCGGGTGCGGGCGTGGACGTGGCGTACGCGCAGATGGCGGCGATCCTGCACGACGTCGTCGAGGACAGTGACCTGACCGTCCCGGAGCTGGCCGACGCGGGCTACCCCCCACAGGTCGTCGCGGCTGTGGACGCGCTGACCCACCGGGAGGACGAGGCGATCGAGTCCTATCTGCTCCGGGTCGCCGCCGATGCGATCGCCGTCGTGGTCAAACGCGCGGACATGGCCGACAACTCCGACCCGCTCCGGCTCGCCCGCCTGCCCGCCGAGCGAGCCGTCCAGCTCGCCTCCCGGTACGCGGGCCGCCGCCGTCTCCTCGACGACCTCGTGTTGCGCGCGTCCGGGCAGACCACTCCTGGACACGGCCCGGCCGCCGGCACCCCGCGGAGCTAGGTGCCTGGCCTGGGCCGGGCGAGGTGGCCGGAGGGCGGCACGGTACGGTCGCGCCATGCGGCTCGTCATCGCTCGCTGCAGTGTCGACTACGTCGGCCGGCTCAAGGCGCATCTGCCCAGTGCCGTCCGGCTGCTCCTGGTGAAGGCGGACGGCTCGATCTCCATCCATGCGGACGGGCGTGCCTACAAGCCGCTCAACTGGATGAGCCCGCCGTGCGCCATCGCGGAGGAGGAGGGCGTCTGGCGCGTGACGAACCGGGCCGCGGAACAGCTCGTGATCACCATCGAGGAGATCATGCATGACTCCACGCACGAGCTCGGTGTCGACCCGGGCCTGCGCAAGGACGGTGTCGAGGCCCACCTGCAGGTGCTGCTGGCGGACCGGCCGGACGCCGTCCGCGAGGGCCTGACCCTGGTCCGCCGGGAGTACGAGACCGGGATCGGCCCGGTTGATCTTCTCTGTCGGGACACCGACGGTTCCACCGTGGCGGTCGAGATCAAGCGCCGTGGCGAGATCGACGGTGTGGAGCAGCTCACCCGCTACCTGGCGCGGCTCAACGACGACCCGGCGCTGCCGCACCCGGTCAGCGGGATCCTGTGCGCCCAGTCGATCACGCCGCAGGCCCGGATGCTGGCCGGTGACCGCGGCATCGCCTGCTCGGTGGTCGACTACGACGCGCTCCGGGGCCTCGAACCCTCGATCCCCACTCTCTTCTGACCCGCTGACCCGCTGACCCGCTGACCCGCTGACCCGCTGACCCGCTGACCCGCTGACCCGCTGACCCGCTGACCCGCGGGCCCGCGGGCCTGCGGGCCCGTGGGCCTCGCTTGGCGCCCCGCTGGCTCCGCGGCCTCCGCCTGCCCTGGCGGGCTCTGCCTGGCCCGCTGATCCCGCCGATCCCGCCGACGGTGGGACTCGGCGGGACGGCTCTCGCCGGGTCGCGGCGTACGCTGCGCGGTCGTAACATGCTGTTCGAGTGAACACAAGGCCGTTCATAGGTGGCAGTTTTCCTCACGATCGCACGCTCCGGCGTGGTGAATCTGGGACGATCCGGTCAATCGGAGCGCGGGGAGATCCGCCGGCCCGGCGAGTGCGGTGCGGCCGGACGGACCCCGGAGGAAAGGAGCGCCGGGTATGAGCCAGGAGACTGCTTTCGGAGAGCCGACGAAGGTCGGGGTCGTTGGCCTGGGCACCATGGGTGCGGGCATTGCGGAGGTGCTGGCGCGGGCGGGCATCGAGGTCGTCGGCGTCGAGAAGGACGACGCCGGTCTGGCGCGTGGGCGCGGCCATCTGGAGCATTCGACCCAGCGGGCTGTCGACCGCGGCAAGATCAGTGCCGAGGAGCGGGCGGAGCTGCTCGGGCGGATCGACAGCGGCACCGACCTGGTGGCCGTCGCCGACTGCCCGCTGGTGATCGAGGCGATCCACGAGCGGCTCGACGCCAAGCGGGAGCTGTTCGGTCGTCTCGACGAGCTCTGCCGGCCCGGGACCGTGCTCGCCAGCAACACGAGCTCGCTGTCGGTCACCGAGCTCGCGGCGTCGACCCATCGTCCGTCGCGGGTGCTCGGCACGCACTGGTTCAACCCGGCCCCGGTGATGGGACTGGTCGAGGTCGTGGGAACGGTCGTCACCGATCCTGCCGTGCTTGACGGCGTTCGTGACCTGGTCGGGCGGGTCGGCAAGACGGCCGTGTCGGCGGGTGACCGGGCCGGCTTCATCGCCAACGCGCTGCTCTTCGGCTATCTGAACAACGCGGTGCGGATGCTGGAGGCGCACTACGCGAGCCGCGAGGACATCGACGCGGCGATGCGGTTCGGCTGCGGCCACCCGATGGGCCCGCTGGCCCTGCTCGACCTGATCGGGCTGGACTCGGCCTACGAGATCCTCGACTCGATGTACCACCAGTCCCGTGATCATCTGCACGCGCCGGCTCCGCTGCTCAAGCAGCTCGTCACCGCTGGCATGCTCGGGCGCAAGACGGGGCGGGGCTTCTACACGTACGCGGCGCCCGACTCGCCCGAGGTGGTCGACGCGGCGCCCCCGACCGTGGTCGCCGGGGTCGAGCCGCGTCCGGTCCGGCTTGTCGGCGTGGTCGGCACCGGCACGATGGCGACCGGCATCGTCGAGGTGCTCGCCCGCTCGGGCTACAACGTGATCTACCGCGCCCGTTCGGACGACAAGGTCGCCGCGGTCCGCAAGCGCCTGATCGAGTCGTTCGAGCGCGGCCTCCAGCGCGGCCGGCTCTCCGTCGAGGACCGGGACGCGGCCCTGGCGCGGGTGACAGGCACGACGGACCTCGACGCCCTCGCCGACTGCGACCTGGTGGTCGAGGCGGTCGTCGAGGAACTGAGCGTCAAGCGGGCGCTGTTCGCCGCGCTCGACGAGGTGGTGAAGCCCGGCGCGATCCTCGCGACGACGACGTCCTCGCTGCCCGTGGTCGAGTGCGCCACCGCGACCACCCGCCCGCGCAGCGTGATCGGTATGCACTGGTTCAATCCGGCGCCGGCGATGCGGCTGATCGAGGTCGTGCCGACCGTCCTGACCGCGCCGGAGACGACCGCGACGGTGCTCGCCGTGAGCCGGGCGGCGCGCAAGCACCCGGTGGTCTGCGGGGACCGCGCCGGCTTCATCGTCAACGCCCTGCTGTTCCCGTACCTCAACGACGCGGTGCGGATGCTGGAGGCGCACTACGCCACCCTCGACGACATCGACACCGCGATGACGGTGGGCTGCGGGCATCCGATGGGCCCGTTCGCGCTGGCGGACGTCGTCGGCCTGGACGTGACCCTCGCCATCCAGCGGACGCTGTACCTGGAGTTCCGGGAGCCGGGGTACGCGCCGGCGCCGCTGCTGGAGCATCTCGTCAAGGCCGGCTACCTGGGGCGCAAGACGGGGCGGGGCTTCCGCGACCACTCGCGCTGACCGCGTGCCCCACCACCGCGGTGGCGGTCGGATCACCCGCGCCGGCGGTCCGTCCCCACACTGAAGGACAGTCCGGTCGCGGTGGCGGGTTCGCCGACTCCTCGGGGGGAACCGGACCGGTACCGACGTTGATCACGCGGCGGTGTGGTCGGTGGGCATGTCTAGGATGTCGCCGAGCGCCAGGTTCAGCCGCGCGACCGCGCCGCCTGCCCTACCCGAGGAGGACGCCCGTGGCCATGGTGGACAAGGACGCACTGCGCGAGTTCGGCCGTGAGGTGACGACCTTCCTCCCTGATCTGGTCATCATGCTGCGCCGCGTGGTCGCCGACCCGCGGGTGCCGCAGTCAGCGAAGCTGGAGGCGGGCGCGGCGCTGGCCTATCTGGTGTCGCCGCGGAACCGGCTGACGAACTTCATCCCGGTGATCGGGCAGCTGGACGACGTGGCCGTGGTGGCCTTCGCCTTCCGCCGGCTGGTGGTCGGCGCGGGGGAGCCCATCCTGCGTGAGCACTGGCGGGGCAGTGACCGCTCGTTCCACGCGCTGATCGGGGCCTCGTCGGCACTGGCGAGTCCGGCGGGGATGCTGCGGCGGGCCAAGGTGGCCCGCACGCTGGCCGGCGCCGCGCTGGCGCGGGTGAGCGGCGGCCGCGGGGAGACGGGGGGCCAGGTCGGCGGTTCGGGCCCGGTCAGAGTTGTGGACGGTGAGGTCATCGGCCGCTCGGCTCCGGACGGCGGCTTCGGCGGCCGCTGAGATGCCCGGTGGCAGCCCGCGCAGCGGCGCGGAGGACGGAGAGGGCTCCGGCAGGGGCCCGGACGAGGGCTGGGTCGTCCGCCCGGTGACCGGTGCGGCGACCACCAAGGAGTACCGGTGCCCTGGCTGCGATCACCTCATCGCGCTGGGCATGCCGCATCGGGTCGTGTGGCCGGTGGGCGCTGTCGACGAGCGGCGGCACTGGCACACGGCCTGTTGGGCGCGCCGCCATGCAGGCCCGCGCCAGCGCTTCCGGCGGGCGTGGGGGCGCGGCTGACCTGCTGACGGGCCGCGTCGGAGCGGGCCGGGGCCGGGGCCGGCTGCGGTGGCGACGTGCCGGTGGGTCAGATGGGTCAGATGGGTCAGGGTCAGGTGGCTCAGCTGTGTGCCGAGCCTGCCGGTGCGGCGGCGCTGTCGCCCGCGGTCAGGGCCCGCGGAGGTGCTGATCCGGCCTGCAGGGGTGCCGTCGCGGCGGTGAGCCGGTCGCGCAGGGCGCCGAGCTGAGCGGTCACCTGGTCATGCAGCGCGCCGAGCTGGGCGGTGACCTGGTCGCGCTGGTTCTCGAGGTCGGCGAGGCGCCGGGCGGACTCGCTCTCGGTCGCGGCCGCGGTGGCCCGTGCCGTCTCGACGACCCGCTCCGCCTCGGCGCGGGCCGAGGCCACGATGTTCTGCGCCTGCTCCTCTGCGTCCAGCACCGTGCGCTCGCGGGTGTACTCGGCTTCGGCGACGATCCGGCGGGCCTCTTCCAGCTGGGCCTCGGCGTCACGGGTCCGCTCGGCGCGGACCGTGGCCGCCTCCTCCTCGGCGAGCTGGAGGATCTGGGTGATACGCCCGCCGAACTCCTCCCACGCCGGCCGGTTCGCCGCCAGATCGTCGCGCACCCGGGCCGCCTCGGTGGCCGCCTCGGAGGCGGCGGCCTCGGCGGCGGCCCGGTGCGACTCGGCCTCGCGGAGCTGCTCGACAAGCCAGTTGACGTGCGCGTTCACCTGCTGCGGATCGTAGCCGCGGCGGACCAGATCGAAGCCGGGGGCGCCTTCACCCTCGCCGGCCATCGGGATGAGATCGCTGTGCTCTGTCATAGGCACCCAGCATCCCAGACCGGCAATCGTTGGGTGACAGGAGCTGGGGCGTCGGCCGGTTCGAGCTGCGTGATCTATACGCCGCGGAAGCGGTTGATGGCGGTGAGGTGACGAGCCCGCATCTGCTCATCCCGCACACCCAACCCCTCCTCCGGCGCCAGGCACAGCACACCGACCTTCCCCTGATGCGCGTTGCGGTGCACAT
>NZ_JBFLUG010000247.1:0-5917 GCF_041008525.1 Parafrankia sp. FMc2
CCCCCATCCCCACCGACGCGCCCACGGCCCGGCCCGCCTCGGCCCCGCCCGCCGCGGCACTGCCGGCGGCGGCTCCGCCAGCCGCTACACCGCCCCCGGCTGGCTGGGCGGTCGCCAGGCCCACGGCCGCCGGTCTTACCGCACGGGAGATCGACGTCCTGCGCCAGGTCGCGGCCGGGCTGAACAACCGGGAGATCGCCGCCCGGCTCCACCTGAGCGAGGGGACCGTGAAGAACCACATCTCCCGCATCCTCGACCGGCTCGGTCTGCGCGACCGTACTCAGGCTGCCATCTACGCCCGTGACCACGACCTGCTCTGAGTCCGGGCCGCCGGTAATCCGGCATCGGAGGGTGCGGTGCGGGGCTGGGCCGGAGACGCTGTCGGTATGGAAGGTGCCCCGGCAGGAGTGGCCCGGCAGGTAGTGGCGCTGGGTCGGGATGTCGTCGACGGCCTGCGCGGCCACGATCTCGCGCTGATGTCCGCCGGAGTCACCTACTACGCCGCGATCGCGCTGGTGCCGGGCGTACTGGTCGCGATCAGCCTGATCGGCCTGCTGCTCGGCGAGGCGCGCACCCACGAGCTCGGCAGCTCGCTGGCGGAGGCCCTGCCCATCGGTCTGGGCGCCCCCGCGGTCGTCGACACCGCCTTCCAGGCCGCGACGACGATGTCGCCGCTGGTCGTGGCGGGCGCGGCGGTTCCGGCCACGTTCTACGGCGAAGGGCTGCGCCGGGCGTTCGTCCGGCTCGCCGGACAGCGTGAGGATCTGGTCGGATGGCGCGGCCGCCTCAGCGTGCTGCCGCTTCTCGCCGCCGCGCCGGTGCTGCTGCTTCCGGTGCTGCTCGTGACGCCGGTGCTGGCGCGCCTGTTCGCCGACAGCGGCCTGTCGGCGGCTCTCGGTGTGGTCGTCGCGTTCGCGGTCGACTGGCTGGTACTGGCCGCGACCCTGACCTTCGTCTACCGGGTGGTCGGCCCCGGCCGGCCGTCCTGGCTGGCGACGTTGTGCGCGGCGGGAACGGCTGGGTCCTTCGTCGCGGGGTTCGTGCAGGGTTTCGTGCTCTTCCTGTCGTTCACCCTGGATCTGGGTCTGCCGTTCGGTGGTTTCTACCCGGTGGGCGCCGCCGTCGCGGTCGGCTTCTGGCTTTTCCTGCTCCACCTCGTCGTCCTGGTCGGGTACGGGCTCGCGCTGCGACTCGGCAAGAACGACAGTGCGTCGGCGCGCCTGCGCCGACGCGCCACCGGCCGGGTTCGATGAGCACGGTGCCCCGCTCGTCGCCTGTGGTTCTCCTCAGACAACCACCACCCAGGACGAAGCGGCAGCGGGAGACGCAGGGGCAGGCCGGTGCAGGGGCAGGGCGGCGCAGGGGCATGGCGCCACAGGGCAGCGTGGCAGCACGGTCCAGAGCGCCCGGAAGTTTCCCCGGATCGAACCGATCCATCGGGCGATCCGGCACGAATGCCCTGTGTGGCAGACACACAGCGGACGGCGCCACGTGCCTCAGCACCCGGTGCAGAGGAGGGAGCGTCGCGAGACCTCGCGCCGAACGAACCACCCCTGCGGGCCCACCGGGCAGGACTGAGGTGGCGTGCGCCGACCAGAAGCGCGATGACCGCGGGTGTCCCCGGCGGCCGGCGATCCGGCCCGAGAAAGATGCCAAAGAGACAGAGAAACGCCGAAAGCGGCGTTCCTGCTCTTGTCAGGTCTGTGCACTCGCCGGGCGTGGATCCGCTCCGGACTGACATGTCGGCTCCTCGACAGACGTGTTAAGCCGTGTCAGGCGGCCGTTCTCGGGGTGGCGCGTAAGGTCATTCACGTAGTCCCGTCATCAGACGGCAACCGGATGGCTGTGGCGCAGGCGGTCGCCGCTACCCCGGTCAGCCGACAGGCGGTTGCGGAAACCTGTTGGCCGGTGGCGTGGCCACGGTTCCGACGCATTCCTCGCCGCTCCCCGAAGAGGATTGCGAAGCGGTATCGATGTTCCTTGCGCGGGATATCCAGGGCTGCATTTCCGGATGCCGGAGCAGGTGTGATCGATCCAGAAGACCGTGCAACCACCGGAACTGTCCGAGGAGAGGGCGCCGGATCTCCCCTGTGTGGGAGTGCCGGGCCAGAGCGCTGAAGGAGTCACTGTGCGGGGAGCTGAGAACAACGTCGACGACGGTTCTGCGCCTGGCCGGTCGGGTGCCCGTCCGACAGGCCGGCATGGAGGTGCCGAATGCCAAGTCTGAAATTTGTCAACGCCGACGAAACGGTCGAATTCGATGGTTCCGTCGAACTGACCGAGATGGACGACATCATCACGTTCGGCTGCAGATCCGGCAGGTGCGGGATCTGCGTCGTGCGGATCGTGAGCGGTGGGGAGAACCTGTCGCCGCGAACCGCGCGGGAGGAGCGGCTCTTCGAGCTCCTCGGCGAGGACAGCACGGCGATGCGCCTGGCCTGTCAGAGCCGGGCGTACGGCGACGCCGTCCTGGACGAAGTCAACTGAGCACGATTCCCCGAAACCAGCATCTACCAGCACGGGAGTAACTGGCATGCAGACCTCGAACCGCCTCACCCACAGCGCCCTGCTGCGCCGCAAGCCGTTCCTCTCCTCCAGCGACAGCGCCCGGGCCAAGCAGGATATCGACACCTTCCTGGACGCAAAGATCGAGGAGTGGAACGCGACCGTGCCGTTCGCCCGGCACCTCGAGGGCACCGAGATCCACCTGCAGTACTACCGGCAGACCCTGATCGAGCACGCCTGGCGTATCCGGTTGATGCGCACCGTGCAATCCTACGCACTCCACAAGATCACCCGCGTCAACGCCGAGGCGGCCAAGCTCTACGCCGCCTATCAGGACGAGGAGATGCTGCACGACGTCCTGTTCATGAAGGACGCAGAGAAGGTGGGTCTGTCGGCCCAGGACATCTTCGCGACCGAGCCGAATCTCCACACCCGTCTGCTGGCCGGCTACCTGTATTTTGTCGCGGAACACGAAAAGGTGCTCGGCGTGATCTGCTACAGCTATCTGGTGGAGTACACCACACAGAAGATCACCCCGAAGCAGATCAGGGCCATGTCCACGTCGCTGGGTAAGGACATGATCGTCGGTCAGGCCGCGCACCTGAACACGGATCTCGTCGAGGACCACACCCAGGACATGTGGAACATCCTCAGTCTCTTCGTTGAGAGCGAGCAGGACATCGTCGACATCAAGCGGTACTTCGACGAGATCCAGGAGCTGCTCAGGCAGTTCTTCGTGGACATGTACGAGCGTTTCGGCACCACCGAGCTGCAGTCGGCCTGATCCCGCCGGGTCGGTGGCGGCCCACCACGCATGCCGCCGACCCGGCCCGGTCCTTGAGAACGGAATATCGACATGGCTGGGAATCCTGGATTTCTCATTCTCGCGCACCAGCTCAAAACCATGGTGCCACCGCTGGTCGATGCCCTGCGCCAGCGTGGGATCACCCCCTACGTCCTGTCGTCGCGTCCCGCGCAGGATGCCGGGACGCCGGCCTGGCGCTCGCGGGTCGCGGCGTTGCACGTCACCGACGGCCACGCCCTGCGGCCCGCCGACGTCGACGCCGTGCTCGCGCGGCTGTCGGCGTCCGGCGTCCGGCTGCTGGGCTGTATCACCGTCTGGGATGCCTATCGGGAGCTGATGGCGTCCGCGAACCGGTCGCTCGGCGTCGGCGACCTGACCGAACGGACCGTCCGCGGGCTGCGGGACAAGCTGAGGATGCGCGAGCGGCTGCGCGAGCACGGCCTGTCGCAGGTGGCGGCCTGGCCGTTCGACGCCGAGCGCTACGCGGCCCTGACCGACCCGTCCCGGTACTTCGTCAAGCCGCGCACCGGGTTCGCCTCGCTGGGCGCGCTGCGCGCGGACCGGCTCGGGGCCGCCGCCGAGCTGGAGAGGCTCTGGGAACGCGCGGCGCGCGACGTCGCCTATGCCGGTGCCTTCGAGGGCACCCCGTCGTTCCTCATCGAGGAGTTCATCGACGGCGTGGAGTGCAGCTTCGAGGTCAGCGTCGAGCACGGCTCGGTGAGCGTGCACGCGGTGCACGAGAAGGTCGACCTGCGCGAGTCCGGGCGGACGGTGCTCGAGAACGCCTGTGTCTGCCCACCCGTCTCGCTTGACGCCGCGGTGGTCGGGCATGGCGTCGACCAGGTCACGCTCGCGCTGAAGGCGCTGGGTGTGGACACCGGCGTGCACCACGCCGAGGCCCGGTACACCAGCGGGGGCGCCTGGGAGATCGTCGAGGTCAATCCGCGGATCGGCGGTGCCTACATCGTCCCCAGCACGCGGCTCCACAGCGGTGTGGACCTGCTGGGCCGGTGGATCGACCTGCTGCTGGGAGACGACAGCCAGCTACCGGCCGCCGAGCCGCCGAGCGACGGTGTGCGCAGAACCTTCTTCCGGGTGTTCTTCGGCGAGCCGGGGCGCCACGTCACACGGCTGAGCCGGCGGCCGGGCCGGATCGAGGTCCTGGAGGACAAGGTCTTCGTCCACGAGGGCGACACGCTGCCGCACGTCGATCGGGAGATCTTCGTCGGCCAGGCGCTGTGGGACGTCACCGCGCTCGGCCCCGACCTGCCGGCCGACTTCGTCGTCGAGACGGAGTCCTATCTGGAGATCGGCTACCGACCATGAACATCGTCATCCTGCATCGCATCCCGTTCGCGAAGATCCGCTACGACCTGGCCGTCGACCACGGCCGCCACGTCGTGCGCTACCTCAGCTCGACCGGCACGACCGACGGTCTGCCGGCCGGTGCGGGCCGGCGGATCCTGACCACACCGACCGCGGACGTCGACGCGCTGGCCGCACAGCACGCCGACTGGCTGGGCACGGCCGATCGGCTGATCGCCCGCTCCGAGTACGACCTGCTGCCGGCGGCGCACCTGCGCGCGAGGTTCGGCATCCCCGGCGACCTGCCGGCCGACATCGCGCCGCTGCGGGACAAGTGGCTGATGCGCACCCGCGCCGCGGACGCCGGTATCCCTCAGCCGGCGTTCTGGAGCGTCGCGGACTTCCGCCGCGACCCGCCCGCCACCGGTACGTATCTGATCAAGCCTCGCCTGGAGGCGTCCAGCACCGGCATCGAGACCGGCGATGCCCGGCAGATCCTCGACCGGCTCGCCGGGCGCGGGGCGGCGTCCGACGTGTTCGTCGAGGAGTTCGTGCCCGGCGAGATCTGGCACCTCGACGGCTACCTGCGCCGCGGCGCCGTCCGCACGGTGACGAGCAGCGTCTACGTCGGGGACTGCCTGAACTTCGCCCACGGCAGCCCGCTGGGTTCGGCGCAGACACCGGACGAGCCGGGCGCGCTCGCGCTGCTGCGCCGCACGCTGCCCGTGCTCGGCCAGCGCGACGGCGCCTTCCACTTCGAGCTGATCCGGGTCGGCGACGGCCGGTTCCTGTTCCTGGAGACGGCGAGCCGGGTCGGCGGCGCCGGCGTCGCGGAGACGTTCGAGCTGCGCACCGGCGTCAACCTCTACCAGGTGGACCTCGCGCACCAACTGTTCGGAGACATCGAGGAGCCCCCCACGCGGCCCTCGGCGCACTGGTACGGCTGGTTCGTCTTCCCGGCGCACCACCGTGCCCAGGGCACCAGCGTCGATTTCGACCCGAACCGCTTCGCCGGGCGCCTGGTCTCCTACGTGCACAACGATCGCCCTGCGGCCAGGGCGGGCGAGATCAGCTACGCGGCGGCGGCGACACCGCTGTCCGGGGTGGTCCGCGGCACTGCCCAGGAGCTGCGGGACACCCTCGCCGAGATCTGCACGCAGACGGCTGTCCTGGAGCCGGCGTGAGGAAGGTGCACCAGTGAGACACCCTCTGTCAACCACGGTTTCAGGCGGCGCGTCCGAGGGCTCGGTTGCGGTTGGCGACGTGCGTGGCCTCGTCGTAGAGCACGCCTTTGGTGAGGCA
>NZ_JBFLUG010000248.1:0-5884 GCF_041008525.1 Parafrankia sp. FMc2
TATCTTGTGTGTTTGTTTTCTCGCAGAGTACAGGATTCGAGGTCCTCGCTGGTCTCGTTGGCTCGGAGATGGTGCGAAGAGACAGGGTTGAGCCTGTCCTCGATCCGCCAGCGGTAGATCATGCCGACGGTCGCGGCGGACGCGGGGTCGATGACGAGGCGGACCCGGCGGCGCATCACCCCGTTGGCGTCGGAAACGGTGACGCGGTGGGCACGGTAGCCGAAGGGCACCGGGCCGAGGTGGTATCCGGCGCGCACGAGGTCGATCTGGGCCTGGCGGGCGCGTTCGGTGGTCCAGGCGTGGTGGCGGGCGAGTAGGCGGGCCCGGCGGGCTGCGCGCGGGTGGGTGAGCCGCCACCACCGGCCGGGGCGGTGTTGCGGCTCGGGCGGGGCGGGCGGTAGCGCGGGAATGGGCAGCAGGTCAGACATGCGGGGCTCCAACCAGGAGGCAGAGCCGGCCGGGTGGTGCGCTCACCGCACCACCCGGCCGGCGCAGAGGGCTAGGCGGCCGGGCGGTGCGATGCGCTGAGGGCAGTGCGGGGTGCCGGTGGGGGCGGCGGGTCCGCCAGGCGCAGGTGGCGAGCACGCTCGCCCTCGACGCCGAAGATGATCACGTCCTGGTGGACCGGGTAGGCGCGTGCCCGGCTGTCGGGGCGGTACACGCTGAGCTCCCGAACGTGGGGGAGGGCGGTGAGTGCGACAGCGCGCTGCACCGGCCGCCAGCCCGTGTCCCGGCCGGCGGCAGCGAGGTGACTGGCCAGGTCCACTCCGCCCTCGACGTGGTACGCAGCAATGACGACGAGGTGCCCGCCGGGCCGGGACAGCTTCCGGTAGGCCGCCAGACGTGCGCGCAGCCGGTCCCGGACCGGACCGTCGGAGTCGGTCGGTCCGATTGCGGTCAGGACCAGGTCGACCGGTCCGAGTCCGGTCCAGGACTCGCCGGTGGGGAGTGCGTCGAGGATCATCCCGTCGCCACGGGCGCCGCGGGCCTTCGCCAAGGTGAGCGCGGCGCGGGCGGTCTCCCACCGGCCGGCATTGGTGGTGATGCCAATGGCATGGCGGCGGGCGTGGACGGCTTCGGCGATGACAGTCCCCGGTCCGCAGTCCGGGTCGCAGACCGTGTCCCCGGGTCGGCTATAGACCGCGATCGCGTGGGCAGCGACCGCCGCTGACACCGCTGCCTCCGCGTACGGGGAGGACGACACGGCTGCGGGTCCGTCGGTCTGCGGGGCGGTGATGGCATGCCGGCTGGTCGGCCAGACCGTCGCCCACCGCGCGTCGCAGCGCCAAGTCTCGACCTCGCCGGTCATCAGGCTGCGCCCCACGCCGGCGGCATCGGCGCGTGCACAGCCGTGAACAGCAACAAGTCGGAATGCACCCGCTGGGCGACCACCCCGGCGGGGATGGGCGTGGCGGGCATGTCGAGCTGGCTCAGAGGGACCTCCAGCAGGACGATCCGATCGAGCAGCGCGAGACCGCTGCGGTCCGCCGCAAGGGCCAGTTCGACGGTGGGGTCGATCAGCCAGCCGCCGAAGCTCTCGCAGCGGCTGACGACGGCGAGCGTGCCGCCGACGGCCAGCAGAGCGCCCCAGTCGATGCGGGTGAACCAGCCGATCCGAGTCGGTTCCACGACCGTGACGACCAGCAGAAAGCAGTCGGGGTCCGGACCGCGACCGGGCACGAGGTCCGGTCCGCAGGCGGACCCGGTCCATCGCGGCGACGCGTCGCCGGGCGCGGTCCGGACCTGGACGCGCCGCCCGAGTCGGGCGACGGTCCCGGCGCAGGCGACGAGTCCCTCGCCCAGTTCGTCGTCGCCGGGCTCGGCCGGCCGGGTGGGCTGGGACAGAGGCGGCTCGGTCAGCAGCAGGACCGGGTCATCGGGCCGGCTGACGGTGACGACGAGGCGTTCCACGGCGGACGGAAGCCAGCCGGCGGAGGTCCGGTCGGGAGTGGCGGGCGGGCACGGCCAGACGGTCGCCGGCCGGCCCGCCGGGACGACCGGCAGGGTGTTGCGGTCGGACTCGGATGGGGTGGGCACTGATGGTCCTGCCTTTCACGACGGGGCGTTTCCGCGGTCGTAAAAGGAGACCGGCTGCTGTGCCGTTTTTTGCCACCACTCCCACGAATTTTTTCAAGATTTTTCCGCTGTGCAGGGTCTAGTTCGACCGGACTATTGATCGCTGTCATCTCGCTGGCAGCACTCCGGCGAGTGGCCCGGAAACTTTTTTCAAGATTTTTCTTGCCGGTGCCGGCGAGCGCTGTTTGGTGATCGCTGGGCATGTGCCAGCGATCACCGGTAGGGCGCTGGTGGCGTCACAGCGCCCCAGGTCAGAGGCTCGCTGTCAGGTCCGGGCCAGCTGCTGGCGCACAGCCGTGCTGGGGTGCAGGAAGTGCCTTGCATCGTCCCGCTGTGATTGTTCTGAATGCACAGCGATCTTTGCTGTTCATTCCCTGGGAGATCGCGCTGTCTTTTCGCTGTCTTTGATGTGGCGTCCTTGGGGGTGTCCGAATTCCGCGACACCCGAAGGACGGCGAACAATGCCCGACGAAACGTCTCCCCTTCCTGTGCGAACCGCCGGCGCGAACGCGCCCGCACTGCCTCTGACGACCTTGCGGGACTGCTTCGCGCTCCTGGTCACCGACCCCGACCCGCTCGCCCTGGACGGCACGCGGGTACCGGGTCTGCCGGACCGGCTGGTGGCGCTGGACGAGCTGCGCGACCGGCTGCTGGCCCGTTCCTGCCCGCAGGCCACCAGCGACGCCGCCTGGAAGGCGGTGATCCGCCGCGCCCGCGCCCGTCGCGGCGCGTGGACGGTCGGCGCCGCCGGCATGGCGCTGCCGGCGCTGCGGGCGGTGGCCTCCCGACTCGGCGAGCACAGCGATCTCGACCCGGCCGACGTTCAGGCCGAGGTCCTGACCGGCTTCCTCACCGCCCTCGCAACCGTCCGCCTGGACCTGCCGCGGATCGTGGTGCGGCTGCGCTGGGCCGCCTACCGCGCCGGTCTGGACCTGCTCACCCAGTCGCTGGAGATCCCGCATCCTGACCCGGGCCTGTTCCAGACCCGCACCGTCGCCCAGACCCGAGCGGACGGTCCGCACGAGGTCCTGACCGGCGCGGTCGCGGACGGGGTCCTGACCGAGACCGAGGCCGCGCTCGTCGCCGCGACTCGGCTCGATGACGTCTCGGTCGCCGCCTGGGCCGCCCGCCACGCCACCCCGGTACGCACCGTCTACCGGCTGCGTGATCGGGCCGAGCGGCGCCTGGTCGACCACCTCGCCGGCCACCGCGGGCCCGCGCCCGCTGACGAACCCCCCACCCGGCTCACTCGCCCACCGGCCAGCAGCGCGACGCCCGCAGCTGCGCCCGACCCGGCAGGGGTGCCTTCGGTGGTCGCGGGGGTGCTGGCATGAGCCCGACCCCGCCGGACCACCTCCACGTCCCGCGTTCAGTCCGGCGGGTCGGATGGCGCCGGGCGGTCCTGCTCGTCGCCGTCGTGGGCGTGTTCGTCCTAGCTGGCGGCGCGGCGGCCTTCGCGCAGGTGCCTGCACCGACGGCGCCGGTGGCGCCGGACCTGAACACGGTCCTGAACAACATCCGTAACTGGATCATGGGAAGCCTGGCGCTGCTGGCGACGGTGTTCCTCTCGATCGGCGGCGTGCGCTACATGATCGCGAATGGCGAGCCGGGCGAGGTCGGCAAGGCCAAGGACTCCTTCCGCAACGCCGGCTACGGCTACGGGCTGGCCGCGCTTGCGCCGGTCGTTGTCGAGATCCTCAAGCAGATCGTCGGGGGCTAGGGCGTGACCGCCGCCTCCCGCCGCCGTGCCCTCCCGTCCGGCACGCCGGGCTCTTTGTCCAGCCAGACGCGCCGCCGGCTGGGCTTCTCTCGGCTCCGTCGCCGCAGGCGCGGCCGGGGGCTGCTGCTGGCCGGGACGGCGGCGTTCGCGCTCCTGTTGGCGATCGTGTTCCCCGCGGTGGCCTCTGCCGCCACCGCACCACCCGCTCCCGCGCCTGCTCCCTCCACCGACACGCCCGGCTACACCGGCCCCACCCCGAACCCGCAGCCCGGACCATCCCCGATCCCCCCAGGCCAGGAAACACCGGCCACACCCGTGCCTTCCGGCGGGGCCACCACACCCGCGCCCGAGACTCCGGGCGCACCACCCGACGACACCGGCACCGGCGGTCCCACCGAGCCGTGCTCGGCCGACGACCCGGACTGCGCCACCGCCCCGGAGGTCCCACCGCCCCCGAGGCCGCAGACGACGCCCCCGGCGCCAGACACCGGCGGCGACGGCGGCGGGATCGTCGGATGGATCACCGACGCGATCAACGACGCTATTACCGCGTTCTTCCGCACGCTGGTGACTGCCGCGCTCAACCCGCTGCTGGACCTGCTCGGCCGCACCTTGTTGACCACGCCGGAACCGTCCCAGCTTCCCGCGATCGGGGAGTTGTGGTCGACGTCGTGGGCGATCAGCGCCACCGCCTACAGCGCGCTGATCATGTTCGGTGGTATCACGGTCATGGCGCTGGGGACGGTCCAGTCCCGCATCTCGATCAAAGAGATTTTGCCGCGCATCCCGCTCGGCTTCCTCGCCTCCGGGCTCTCGCACTTCCTGGCCACCAAAGCCATCCAGATCGCGAACGCGCTCCCCGGCGCGATCTTGGGAGAGGGACTGAACCCCGATACCGCCGCCGGGCAGCTGAAAAGCATTGTCCTTGCGGCGATCGTGCCGACACCCGGCGGTTTCGGTAAGAGCGTCTTCGTTATCTTCCTCGGCCTGTTCCTCGCCGGCTCCGTCGTCGCGCTGCTGTGCACCTACATCGCCCGCATCACGATCGAGGTGGCGCTTATCGGCGCGGCGCCGATAGCGCTGGCCGGCCACGGCCACCCGATGACCGAGAAGATGGCGTCCTGGTGGTGGCGGGCGTTCTTCGGCTGCCTGGGCATCCAGATCGCCCAGTCATTCGTTTTGATCGCCAGCTTCAAGGTTTTCTTCACTCCCGGCGGGTTCACCGTGTTCGGCCCGACCCCCGACGGCGTCGTGAATCTGCTCGCTGCGATCACCCTCATTTATTTCCTGTTCAAAATCCCGTTCTGGATGATGCCGAAGATCGGCCACGGCGGTGGCGGCATTCTCAGCCGGGTCGTACGCGCCTACGTGATCGGCAGGGCGCTGGGTTTTCTGGGCCACCGCCGGGGGCGTACCCCGGCCGGCCGCACGTCTGCCGGCCGCGGCCGGCGGCCCGCGGGCCCGCGACCCACGCAGAACCCGATCACCTCCCGGCCGCCGCGGCAGCGTCCGCTCGGCCGGGCCACCCCCCAGTTCCTTCAACCGATACCGGCGGTATCCATGCAGCATCTCGCCAACGGCAAGGCCACCGGCCCGCCGCCTCCCGCGGTCTTCCAAGCGCCCCTGACACCGGGCGCCAATCCCGACCAGAGCACACGTCCCCGCCCCCGCCCGACCGGGCCTCCGGGTCCGCCGGTGTTCCGGCCCCCGGGCAGCGCTGGCACGCCGTCCACACCGGCGAAGGCGGCGAAGACGTTCCGGCCCACCACCGCGCCGGTGCGGGTCCGCTTCCAGCCCCCCAGCCCCGAGCCGGCGCAGCCCTCCACACCGATCCGGCCCCGCGGTCCCGTGACGCCGCTGTCCTTCCGGGCGCCGGACCCGACCCGGCCCGAGGGCAGCCCGCCCCGCGCCGCCGCGCCGGGACGGCGTGCCCGCACGGCCTCCGCCATGCCGGTGCTGTTCAGCTCCCCGGCGCCGGGCAGCGTCAGCCCGCCGATGACCCCACCCGTTCCCCCCCACCCCCCCCCCCCCCTCTTTTACACACCTCAACCCCCCCACACACCACACAACCTAAGATACCTTTCTTTT
>NZ_JBFLUG010000249.1:0-5797 GCF_041008525.1 Parafrankia sp. FMc2
TTTTTTTCATGAACATCGCACACCTCAGCTACTACACTAGGTCGTTCGTCGGATGGTTAGGATGTGTATAAGAGACATGCCCCAACGCCGCGCTTCGTCGCACCGCCACCTCCTGGAGGTCCGCGACCGTGACACATCCCGTC
Source organism: Parafrankia sp. FMc2 (assembly GCF_041008525.1). Lineage (NCBI taxonomy): Bacteria > Bacillati > Actinomycetota > Actinomycetes > Frankiales > Frankiaceae > Parafrankia > Parafrankia sp. FMc2. Next base: position 144 of record NZ_JBFLUG010000249.1, read on the forward strand.
CTCATCCCCGCAGATGTTGACCGCGAAGATCGGATCATGGCGGGCCTGACCGCCCGGCAGGTCCTGATCCTCACGTTGACCGCGATCGTGCTCTACCTCGTCTGGGCTGCCACCCGCACCCTGCTGCCGCTGCCGGTGTTCGCCGTGCTGGCGGTGCCGGTCGCCGCGGTCGCCGCCCTGGTCGTCCTCGGTCAGCGTGACGGACTGTCTCTGGATCGCCTGCTTGTCGCCGCCGTTCGTCAACGGACCAGCCCCCGGCACCGCATCAACGCCCCCGAGGGCGTGACCCCCCCACCGCCCTGGCTCGCCGCCCGCGCCACCAGCAGGTCCGGTGAACGGCGGGCGGCCAACACGCCGACCGCGGCACCGCTGCGGCTACCAGCCCGCACCGTCACCGGGCAGGCCGGCGTCGGGGTGATCGATCTCGGACCGGACGGGCTGGCGGTGGTCGCGGTCGCCTCCACGATCAACTTTGGGCTGCGCACACCAGGTGAGCAGGACTCCCTCGTCGCCGTGTTCGCCCGCTACCTACACAGCCTGACAGCCCCGGTGCAGATCCTCGTGCGGGCCATGCCCGCCGACCTGACCGCCCAGATCCACCAGCTCGACGCCGCCGCCGACCAGCTCCCCCACCCCGCGCTGGCACACGCCGTCCGTGAGCACGCGGCCTACCTGAGCCAGCTCGCGGTCGAGATGGAGCTGCTGACCCGCCAGGTACTGCTGGTCCTGCGCGAACCGCTCGTCACCACCGGCCCGGTCGACGGGCTCGGTGGCGCCTCCCCGTTGGCCGCGCTGACCGGCCGGCGGGCAGCAGCCCGCGACGCCCGCCGCGCCGGTGCAGCAAGCCGCCGCGCCGCGCACACCCGGCTCACCCGCCGCCTCGCCGAAGCCACCAATCTGCTGGCACCAGCGGGAATCGTGATCACGCCGCTGGACGCCGGTACGGCGACCAGCGTGCTGGCCGCGGCCTGCAACCCGGCCGGCCTGGTGCCACCGGCCGCGCTCGCCGCCCCCGACGAGGTCATCACCGCCGACGTCCCCGAGCCCGCCGGCGGCTACCCGGCCTACCAGCCCGCCCCCGAGGGCGGCGGCTTCCTGGACGACGACGGGTTCGACGACCCGAACGCGCAGGGCCCCGGCTATGGCGACCAGTACGACGACGCCGACGGGGACGGCCCGCTCGACACCGACGACCCGGACTTCTGGGACCTCCCCGCCCCACGCCCGCCCGCCGGACGCGTGAACGGCGGCTCCTGGCGGCCAGCACGACACACCGCGCGGAGGGGACACGCCTGATGAACAGACGAGCTCGACGTCGGGCCGCCGCACCGGCCCCCAGCCCGTCGACACGGCCGGTGGACGCCGCTGCGGCGGCGTTCGTCCCGGACTCGCTGTCGATCGCGCCCCGCCATCTGGACGTGGGTGGAGACGTCCTGGCCACGATGGCGATTACCGGCTATCCGCGCGAGGTCCACGCGGGCTGGCTCGCCCCGCTGCTGACCTACCCGGGCCGGGTGGATGTCGCGGTGCATGTCGAGCCGATCGACCCGGTCACCGCGGCCAACCGGTTGCGCCGGCAGCTGTCGAAGCTGGAGTCCGGCCGCCAACTCGGCGACGAACGCGGCCGGCTGGTCGATCCGCAGGTCGAGGCGGCGACCGAGGACGCCTACGACCTGTCCGCCCGCGTCGCCCGCGGCGAAGGCAAGCTGTTCCGCCTCGGCCTCTACTTGACCGTCCACGCGTCCAGCGAAAGCGAGCTGGCCGACGAGGTCGCTGCGGTGCGGGCGTTGGCGGCCAGTCTGTTGCTGGACGCCAAGTCGGTCAGTTACCGGTCGCTGCAAGGCTGGGTGAGCACCCTTCCGCTGGGTCTGGATCAGGTGCGGATGCGCCGCACCTTCGATACTGCGGCTTTGAGTGCGGCGTTTCCGTTCACCAGTCCGGACCTGCCGCCCGCCGACCCGACCTCCCTGGCTCCGGCTGGGGTGCTCTATGGGCTCAACGTCGCCAGCAACGGGCTGGTGCACTGGGACCGGTTCGGTGATGTTGACAACCACAACTCGGTGATCCTCGGCCGCAGCGGCGCCGGCAAGTCGTACCTGGTCAAGCTGGAACTTCTGCGCAGTCTCTACCGGGGTATCGAGGTCCACGTCGTCGATCCGGAAGACGAGTACGCGCGGCTCGCCGCCGCGGTCGGCGGGACCTACCTGCATCTCGGCGGCGACGGGGTGCGGCTCAGCCCGTTCGACCTGCCGATCCAGACCACTCCCGACGGCCGGCGGACCGCGCCGCGCGACGCGCTGGTGCGCCGCAGCCTGTTCCTGCACACCGTCATCGCCGTGCTCGTCGGCCAGCTGACCGCGGCCGAACGCGCCGCCCTCGACACGGCGATCACCGCCACGTACCAGGCGGTGGGGATCAGTTCCGACCCGCGCAGCTGGGGCCGACCGGCACCGCTGCTGGCGGATCTCGCCACCACTCTCGCCCGCTCCGACGACCCCGCGGCGGTGGCGCTCGGTGCTCGCCTGCACCCCTACACGGCGGGGGCGTTCTCGGGTCTGTTCGACGGGCCGACCACTGGCAGCGGCGGCGGGCACCTGGTGGTCTACTCGCTGCGCGACCTGGCCGACGAACTGAAGCCCATCGGGACCCTGCTCGTCCTCGACGCGATCTGGCGACGGGTCTCCAACCCGGCCGACCGCCGGCCCCGCCTCGTGGTCGTCGACGAGGCATGGCTACTGATGCGCCAACCCGCGGGCGCGGACTTCCTGTACCGCATGGCCAAGAGCGCCCGCAAGTACTGGGCCGGGCTCACCGTCGCGACCCAGGACACCGCCGACGTGCTCGCGACCGACCTCGGCAAGGCGATCGTCGCCAACGCCGCCACTCAGATCTTGTTGAGGCAGGCACCGCAGGCGATCGACGAGATCACCGCTGTGTTCGACCTGTCCCAGGGCGAGCGGCAGTTCCTGCTCTCCGCCGACCGCGGTCAAGGACTCCTCGCAGCCGGGGCACAGCGAGTCGCGTTCCAGGCCCTCGCCTCGGACGTCGAGCACGCCCTGATCACGACGAACCCGGCCGAACTCGCCACTAACGCCCACGACGGTGACGACGACGGCTTCTTCGATCTCGCCGCGCCGGACGACCCGGTCGATCCCGACGGCCAGATCTACCTCGACGCCCCCTGACCGCCACCGCTGGAGACGCATGGAGATCGTAACTATGGACCTGCTCGCCGCGGCGGCTACCACGCCGTCGTCGCCGCTCACCACCTACCTGACCGACCCCGCCGGCTTCCTCCACCATCTGCGGGCGTGGGCACTGGTCTGGGGACCCGTCGCCGGCCCTCTGCTCGCCCTGACCGCCGCCGGCCTGCTCACCTTGCGCAGGCGGCTACGCCGCCGCTACCAGCAGCGGCTCACTGCCGGCGCCCGCCTCGTGACCGTGCTGGCCCCGCCCACCGTCGACCCGGCGGGCGCGGGCGCGCTGTGGGCAAACCTGCTCGGCCTGCTCCGACCCAGCTGGCGGCGTCTGGTCGGCCAGCCGCACCTGGTCTGGGAGTACCTGTTCGACGCCGACGGGGTCCGCATCCAGATCTGGGTCCCCGGCGTCGTCCCCGAGGGCTTCGTGGAGCGGGCCATCGAGGCCGCCTGGCCCGGCGCCCACACCCGCACCACCCCCGCCCGCGCGCCGCTGCCCGTCGTGGCCCGGCCCGGCCGGCGGCTACTGGCCGCCGGCGGGGAACTGCGCCTGGGCCGGGCGGAAGCGCTCCCGATCCGTACAGATCATGACGTCGACCCCGTCCGCGCGCTGCTCGCCGCCCCTGGCGGTCTGGCCCGTACCCAACGGGCGGTCGTGCAGATCCTGGCCCGCCCTGTCACGGGCCGCCGCGTCGCCAAAGCCCGCCGGTCGGCCCGCCGCGTGCGTGCTGGCGACTCGGCCACCCTGCTCGGCGACCTGCTCGACCTGCTCACCCCCCACACGGGCCGCAGCCGACGCACCCGTCGGACCCCCACACCGACGAAGGTCGACCACCAGACCTCCCTCGCGCTATCCGCGGAGGACCGCGCGATCGTCACGAAAGGCCGTGGCGCCCAGTTCGAGGTCCGCGTCCGCTACGCCGTCGTCGCCGTCCTCGACGAGCACGCCGACGAGGACACCGCCGCGCGGGTCGGCGGGCAGCTACGCGGCCGGGCACATGCGATCGCGTCGGCGTTCGCCGCCTACGGCGAGCACAACTACTTCCAGCGGGCCCGGCTCCGCCGCCCGCTGCCCGTCCTCGCCGCCCGCCACCTCGGCCACGGCAATCTGCTGTCGGTCGCCGAAGTGGGCGTGCTGGCCCACCTGCCGGTCGACGAGGCGACCCCCGGCCTACAACGCGCCGGGGCCAAGGCGGTCGCGCCGCCGCCCGGCGTCGCCGGAGTCGGGCCGAACATCCGCCCGCTCGGCCGTTCCGACGGCGGACAGGCCCGCCCGGTCGGCCTACGGGTCCCCGACGCCCGCCACCACCTGCACATCCTCGGCGCCACCGGCAGCGGCAAGTCCGAGCTGCTCGCCCGCATGACCTTGGACGACGTCGCCGCGCGCCGGGGCGTGGTCAACGTCGACCCGAAGGGCGACCAGATCATCGACATCCTCGCCCGCTACCCCCTCGACGCCCTCGACCGCCTCGTCCTGTTCGACGCCGAATCGTCGGGCCGGCCGCCATGCCTCAACCCGCTTGACCAGCCCGACCGGACACGCGCCGTCGACAACCTGGTCTCCATCTTCTCCCGGGTCTACCACGACTCCTGGGGCCCACGAACCGACGACATCTTCCGCGCCGGCCTGCTCACCCTCGCCGCGCAACCCGAGGTCCCCGTCCTGACCCAACTGCCCCGGCTCCTCACCGACGCCGCCTATCGGGACCGCTTGGTCGGCGAGGTCAACAAGGGTGACGGCAACGACATCCTGGCCGGTTTCTGGCAGTGGTACGAGGCGTTGTCCGAGCCGGCGCAGGCGCACGCCGTCGCCCCGCTGATGAACAAACTGCGTGGGTTCCTGCTACGGCCGTTCGTGCGGGCCGCGATCGCCGCCGGACCCTCCACCGTCGACATGGACGCCGTTCTCAACGACGGCGGGGTGTGCCTCGTCCGCATCGCGCAAGACGCCCTCGGGGTCGAGACCGCCGCGCTCATGGGATCGATCGTCGTGTCCGCGGTCTGGCAGGCCACCACCCGGCGCGCCCGGATGCCCCAGGGGAAACGGCCGGACGCCAGCCTGTTCTTGGACGAGGCCCACAATTTCCTGACCTTGCCCTACGCGCTGGAGGACATGCTCGCCGCCGCCCGTGGCTACCGGCTCGGGATCACGCTGGCGCATCAGAACCTCGCCCAGCTGCCCCGGCATCTGGAAGAGAGCATCGCCGCGAACGCCCGCAGCAAGATCTACTTCACGATGTCGCCGCTCGACGCGAAGCGCCTCGTCCGCCACGTCGAGCCCCGCCTGTCCGAACACGACCTGGCCAACCTCGGCCGCTTCCACGCCGCCACCCGCCTCGTCGTCGTCGGAGAAGAAGCCCCGGCCTTCACGCTGCGCACCGAAAAGCTGCCCGCCCCCGTACCCGGCCGCGCCGCGCAGATCCGCCGCGAGCTGCGCGGCGCGGCCGGGTACGGGGG
>NZ_JBFLUG010000024.1:0-79969 GCF_041008525.1 Parafrankia sp. FMc2
CATCACGACCGTCACAGCCAGGAACAGTCCCAGGCCTGTCACTACCGATCGCGGTCACCCCGACGTGATCCGAACAAGAGACCAAGCAGCTGGCTCACCGCACGCACGTGCGGAAGACAGGGCTAGCGGCCCTCCGCCGCACGGAGCGGCATCAGATCCGTGAGGATCCTGCTACTCTGCCGCGATGTGACGCGGCATCTGTATCGATCTGACCGGGTTCGGCCGCCGGTGCCCGTGGTCGGCGCGGCCACGGCGGCCGCCGCGGGGCTGGGGTAACGCGGGTGGCGCCAGGAAACGGGGGCGCGACCGGCGGTGCCGGTGGTGCCGGCGGTCCGGGCGGGCCCGGCGGTGGATGGCCCGGCAGTGGGTGGCCCGGCGGGCGGCTCCGGCGCTGGAGCCGGCGGGACGACGCCGACAGCGCACCGGTTCTCGACCTCACCGACGTCGACGAGGTCACCACCATGCTGCTGGCACCGCCGGCCGAGTACCAGGGGCTGCGTCGCCGGGTCGTCGACCAGTTCACGATCGTCAGTGCCAACCGCTGCCAGCTCGCCCGGTCCGTCAACTGGGGTCCGCTGGACGGGCTGCTGACCAGCATCGTTCCGGGCACCGGCCGCCTCGACACCGCCGGTCGGCTGCCACCCGAGGTGTCCCTGCTGCTCCCGGTCTCGACCCTGCCGAAGCGGGCCCTGGTCGGTTTCGACCTCGTCGGCCCGAGCGGCTCGGACGCGCACCTGATGCCGTACGGAACGTCGGTCGCGATCCAGGGCAACCTGATCGCGCTGCTCGCCGAAACTGCCGGCTGCCCGCTGCCGGGGCCGGCCCGCCGGGTCGTGGACGCGATCTCCCGCTTCCGACCAGGCCGGCTCACCGGCAACATGCCGCGGCTGAGGCCCCGGCCGGGCCGTCCGCTCAGCCTCGACGCGGTGCGCGCCTACCTCGAGCGCGAGGCGGACCTGGCGGTGCCCGCGGCGACCCTGCGGTCGTGGCACGCGCTGCTCGAACCGGCCCAGATCGCTCTGGGCGAGGCGCTCGCCGAGCCGTTCGACCCGCTGAGCAGCGCGGACACCCTGCTGCTCGCGGTCGGCGAACTGTGGCGGGATCCGGATGTCCCGACCCCGCTGGAGATCGGGCACATCGGCTACTACCTGCGCGAGTTCACCGGCTGGGTGGACGAGCTGAGCCTGGTGGGCGAGACCGCGACACCGGTGCTGAGCACGGTCGCCGAGTACGGGCGCCGCTGGGAGGCACTCGCCGCCGTCACCACGGACCCCTACCGACCGTGTCTGATCAAGATGAAGGAGGAGCGCCGGACGGTGCTCGCCCGCCGGTGCCCGGTGCGGGACGACGACGCAACGCTACGCCGGCGGTGGCTGATGCCGGTCGCCCTGGTGGACATCGACCCGGGCGGTCCGGGCAGTTACCACGTCAGCATCGGCACCGACGACTCCAGCATCGAGCTGAGCACCCCGATCACGGTCGACCTGGAGCATCGGCGGATCGCCCGGACCTATGTGGAGGACGTCCACCAGAACCGCGAGGTGTACGCGTTCTACAGCACCGACGCGCGGCGGGCGGCGCGGGCGAAGCTGGTCGTCGGCCTGAGCGTCTCGCCGGATGTCGGCCGGGTCGCCGCCGCGATCATGATCCTCATGGTGCTCACCGTGGCGCTGTCGGCGCTGCCGTTCGAGCTCGGCGCCGACGCGGTCGCGGTGGTGGCCGTGCCGTCGTCGTTTGCCGCGACGGTGCTGCTCACCCGCGAGCGGTCGAGCCTGGCCGCCTGGGTGCTGGGCCCGGCGAAGCAGGCGCTGCTCGCGTTGCTGGTCGTGTTGGCGGTGCTGTCCGGGCTGCGCGCGCTGGGCTGGCACCGGCCGCCGGACGAGCCGGTCACGTCGATCACTCCCGGGGCGGACGGGCAGCCGCAGGCCGGGCCGACACCCCTGATTGCTGTGGCCGCACTGTGGTCATAGCGGACCATCAGGCCTGCTGGCGGGGGCGGGAGGCCTCCCGTGCCGGCGAACGGCGACCGCCGTCGGGGCCGTGGCGGTACCCTGAACCCACTGTCGTGCGAGACGGGACGGTGAGCATGCCGAAAAACTACGGCGCGGGGGTCGCCGGCGGCGCGGCGCGTGTGGGTGGCCTGCGGTCGTTCGTCCGTCTCGGCCGTCGTGATCTGTGGATGCGGCTTGACCGGAACATGATCGCCGGGGGCCGTCGAGAGCCCGCAGGGCGTCCGCCCGCGGGTCCGTCGGGGCCGTCGGGGCTGGTGTCAGGGTCCTGAAAGCCGCTTGGAAGTAGTTCTTCGTTCCCTGCCCGGCCCGCCGGTGCCGCGGACGCCCGGACGAGACGGTCCGGTCGGATCCGCCGGCACGCCGCGGAACCACGGGTGCGTGGTGGGGGATGCCGACTCCGTCGGTCGGTGACCGTCGGAGGAGATGTCGGAGGTGCCCGCTAGCGTGGCAGGTATGTCAGCATTGCCCCCGGCCCCGTTCGGGCGGATGATCACGGCGATGATCACGCCGTTCACCACGGACGGCGGGCTCGACGTCCCGGGTGCCGCGGCGCTCGCGGAGCACCTCGTCGACGCCGGGAACGAGGCGCTGGTCGTCAACGGCACGACCGGGGAGTCCCCGACCACCTCCGACGCGGAGAAGGACACGTTGCTGCGCGTGGTCCGCGAGGCGGTCGGCGGCAGGGCGCGTGTCATCGCGGGTGTCGGCACGAACGACACCCGGCATACGCTGGAGCTGGCCGGCGCGGCCGAGAAGGCGGGCGCCGACGGCCTGCTGGTCGTCGCTCCGTACTACAACAAGCCTCCGCAGGCCGGGCTGCTCGCGCACTTCCGGGCTGTCGCCGACGCGACGTGCCTACCTGTCATGATCTACGATATTCCTGGCAGGTCCGGGGTGCCCGTCACGACGGAGACGCTTCTGCAGCTGGCCGACCACCCGCGCATCGTCGCGGTGAAGGACGCCAAGGACGATCTTTCCGCGTCGTCATGGGTGCTGGCCAACTCGGGCCTCGCCTACTACTCGGGCACGGACGTGCTCAATCTTCCGCTGCTGTCCGTTGGTGCGTGTGGTGTGGTCAGTGTTGTCGGTCACCTGGCCGCCCCCGCCATCCGGGCGATGATCGAGGCCTTCGGGGCCGGTGAGGTGGGTCGGGCGATCACGCTACACAAGGGCTTGCTGCCCGCATACGAGGGAGTTTTCCGCACTCAGGGTGTGATCACGACGAAGGCGGCACTGGCGATGGCCGGCCTGCCCGCGGGGCCGGTCCGCGCCCCGCTGGTCGACGCCACCGAGGCCGAGCGCGCGCGGCTGCGCGCCGACCTCGCCGCGGCTGTCCTGGAGCCCGCTGCGGGTGCGCCGGCGGCGGCGCCGTCGGCGTCCGCCCCCGGGGGGCCAGGCGCCGCGAGACCGGGTACCGCCGCGGCTGCCGCCGGGACGGCGGCTTCATGACGCACCCGCACCCCGAGCTGGGGCCACCGCCGCCGCTGCGTGCCGACGGCCTGCGGATCATCCCGCTGGGCGGGCTCGGCGAGATCGGCCGGAACATGACCGTGTTCGAGCACGCCGGCCGGCTGCTCATCGTGGACTGCGGCGTCCTGTTCCCGGAGACCGACCAGCCCGGCGTCGACCTGATCCTGCCGGACTTCACCGCCATCCGCGACCGCCTGCACGACATCGAGGCGGTCATCCTGACCCACGCTCACGAGGACCACATCGGGGCGGTTCCCTACCTCCTGCGCGAACGCCGCGACATCCCGCTGATCGGCACCAGGCTGACCCTCGCGCTCATGGTCGCGAAGCTCGCCGAGCACCGCATCAAGCCGGTGACGATGCAGATCCGCGAGGAGGAGCACCATACGTTCGGGCCGTTCGAGTGCGAGTTCCTCGCGGTGAACCACTCGATTCCGGACGCGGTGGCGGTCGCGATCCGCACCGACGCGGGCCTGGTCCTGCACACCGGTGACTTCAAGATGGACCAGCTTCCGCTCGACGGGCGGCTGACCGACCTGGGTGGCTTCGCCCGCCTCGGCCGGGAGGGCGTCGACCTGCTGATGTCGGACTCCACCAACGCCGAGGTGCCCGGCTTCGTGGCCTCGGAGCGGCAGATCGCACCCGTGCTCGACAAGGTCTTCCGCGAAGCCGACCGGCGCATCGTCGTGGCCTGTTTCGCCAGCCACGTCCACCGGGTGCAGCAGGTCCTCGACGCCGCGGAGACGCACGGCAGGTCCGTCTGCTTCGTCGGCCGTTCCATGGTCCGCAACATGGGCGTCGCCCGTGATCTGGGCCTGCTGCGCGTCCCGCCCGGTCTGGTGATCGACAGCCGGGACGTCGACTCCCTGCCGGACCGCAACATCTGCCTGGTCTCGACCGGCTCCCAGGGCGAGCCGCTGTCGGCGCTGTCCCGGATGGCCAACCGGGACCACGCGATCCGGATCGAGGAGGGTGACACGGTCGTCCTCGCCTCCAGCCTGATCCCCGGTAACGAGACCGCGATCTACCGGGTGATCAACGGTCTGACCCGGTGGGGAGCGAAGGTCGTCCACAAGGGCGTGGCGATGGTGCACACCTCCGGGCACGCCCCGGCCGGCGAGCTGCTGTACGTGCTGAACGCGACGCGGCCGTCGAACATGATGCCGGTGCACGGCGAGTGGCGGCACCTGCGTGCCCACGGAGCCCTGGCGGAGGCGACCGGCGTCCCGCCGGACCGCGTGATCCTCGCCGAGGACGGCATGGTCATCGACCTGATCGACGGCCAGGCCAGCATCACCGGAGCGGTGCCATGCGGCATGGTCTTCGTTGACGGTCTCGCCGTCGGCGACGTCGGCGAGTCCAGCCTGAAGGACAGGCGGATCCTCGGCGAGGAGGGCTTCATCACGATCACGGTCGTGGTGGATGCCGCCGCCGGGAAGGTCGTCGTCGGCCCGGACCTGTCGGCCCGCGGCTTCTCCGACGTCCGGAGTGCGTTCGACGAGGTCCAGAGCCGGCTCGCCGACGCCCTGAACGACGCGATGCGCTCGGGGATGACCGACACGAACGCGCTGCAGCAGCTCGTCCGGCGCACGGTCGGCCGGTGGGTGAACGAGCGTTACCGGCGCCGTCCCATGATCCTTCCGGTCGTGCTGGAAGTCTGAGAGCGGTTCGCGGATCTGCTCCGAAAGCCCTGGGCCAATCTCTGGCCCAGGGCTTTCTTCCATTGTCGAGTGGCCCCCTCAGGCGGGGAAGAATGCCGTGGGTACCGTCATGGCACGCCCGGATAGTCTGGGTTGCAGCGACTCGCGTCGCTTCCCGGGTACCTTCTCCGCGTGGCCACACGCACGTCCGGCGCCCGTACGCAGGCGCAGACCAAACCACGAGCGGCCACGGCGCGGTCCGGTGCGGGCGGCTCCGGGCGGGCTCCCGCGCGCAGGCAGCCCGCGGCACCCACCCGTGGCGCGGCGACCCGCGGCGCGAGCACGCGTCGGCGGTCAGGACCGCCGAAGCCGCCGATCCAGCTGCTGATCGCGCAGATCGCCGTCAAGGCGGTATACCACGCGTGGATGGCCGCGGCCGGGCTGCTCGGCAGCGCGCTGCGCCGGTTCGGCCGCAACACGCGGGATCTGCGGATCCATGCCGAGCACCGGCGCGACGGCCTGGGGCTTGCCGCCTTCGGTGCCGCGATCCTGCTCGGCGCGGCTCTGTGGGGTGGCGCCGGTGGCCCGGTCGGGGCCTTCGTCGCCGCGGCGATCGAGCTGTTCGTCGGGGCCGGGGCGCTGGCCGTCCCCCTGTTCTGCCTCGGAGCGTCCTGGCGGCTCGTCCGGTCGCCGTCGGACCCGGAAAGCCGCGGGCGGGTGGTCATCGGCTGGGCCGCCGTCGCGCTGGGCATCCTGGGCGTGCTGCACATCGCGCGTGGCGAGCCGGACCTCGCCCAGGGCGTCGACAGGATCCGTACGGCCGGGGGCCTGCTCGGGCTGCTCAGCGGCGCGCCGCTGGCGAGCGCGGTGACCGTCTACGTGGCCGTCCCGCTGCTGCTGATCATGTCGCTCTTCGGTTTCCTGGTGGTGACCGCGACACCGATCCGCCAGGTGCCGGAGAAGCTCCGCGAGTTCGCCGAGCGGCTCACCGTCCCGATCCGCGAGCCGGGTGGCTACGCCGACGAGGACGACGAGTTCGACGACTACGAGTCGGACGTGGACGTCCCCGAGGACACCGCGCTCGACGAGCTGCTCGACGAGGAGCCGCCGCGGTCGCGACGCCGGCGCGGCGCCTCCCGGCCCCCGCGCGAGGGCGTGTACGACCTGGGCGCCGGTGGCGCGGGCGCGCCGGGCGCGGAGACGGGTGCGGGGCGCGGGCGGTCCGCTGCCGGCCGCTCGCGGCCCCCCGCGCCGGCGGGTGACGGCACCGACCCGGCCGACCTGTTCGCCGACGTCGCGGGCCTGGAGGACGGGGAGGACAGCGAGGACGTCCTCGGCCTCGTCGCCGGCGAGAGCGGCGCTGCCGGTGCTGCCGGTGCCGCCGGCCCGGCAGCGCGGCGCCAGCGTGCCCGCGCTGCGGCCGGCACGCCCGCCGCCGCGGCCGCGGCCGGGGGGTCGGATCTGGCCGGCGACCCGCCGCCCGGTCCGGACGAGATCGAGTACCTCGTCCCGCCGACGGACGGCGCCTACCGGCTGCCGTCACCGACGCTGCTGCGGTCGGGGACCCCGCCGAAGGTCCGCTCGGCGGCCACCGACGGTGTCATCGCCTCGCTGACCGACGTGTTCACCCAGTTCAAGGTGGACGCGAAGGTCACCGGCTTCACCCGGGGGCCGACGGTGACCCGGTACGAGGTGGAGCTGGGCTCGGCGGTGAAGGTCGAGCGCATCACCCAGCTCGGGAAGAACATCGCCTACGCCGTCAAGAGCCCGGACGTGCGGATCATCAGCCCGATCCCGGGCAAGAGCGCCGTGGGCATCGAGATCCCGAACACCGACCGCGAACTAGTGTCTCTCGGTGACGTCCTGCGCAGCGGGGAGGCGACCGGAAACCCGCATCCGCTGGTGGTGGGCCTCGGCAAGGACATCGAGGGCGGCTATGTGCTGGCCAACCTCGCGAAAATGCCGCACATCCTCATCGCGGGCGCCACCGGAGCGGGAAAGTCGACCTGTATCAACACGCTCATCACCAGCGTGCTTGCGCGGGCCACCCCGGATCAGGTCCGCATGGTCCTGGTCGACCCGAAACGGGTCGAGCTGACCAGCTACCAGGGCATTCCCCATCTCATCACGCCGATCATCACCAATCCCAAGAAAGCGGCGGACGCGCTGCAGTGGGTGGTGAAGGAGATGGAGAACCGGTACGAGGACCTCGCCGCCTGCGGGGTGCGCCACGTCGACGACTTCAACCGCAAGGTCCGCAACGGCGAGATCGTGGCCCCGCCGGGGTCGGAACGGGTCTACGCGCCCTACCCGTACATCCTCACGATCGTCGACGAGCTGGCCGACCTGATGATGGTCGCGCCACGTGACGTCGAGGACGCGATCTGCCGGATCACGGCGATGGCCCGAGCGGTCGGCATCCACCTCGTGCTGGCGACCCAGCGGCCCTCGGTCGACGTCGTCACCGGTCTGATCAAGGCCAACGTGCCGTCCCGGCTGGCGTTTGCGACAGCATCGCTGGCGGACAGCCGGACCATCCTCGACCAGGCGGGCGCGGAGAAGCTGGTCGGGCTCGGCGACGCGCTCTTCCTGCCGATGGGCGCGAGCAAGCCGGCCCGTATCCAGGGCGCGTTCGTCTCCGAGGACGAGATCTCCGCGATCGTCGATCACACGAAGGAGCAGGCCCAGCCCACCTTCGTGCCGGATGTCTTCGACGGCGGCGGCGAGGCACGCAAGGAGATCGACGAGGAGATCGGCGACGACATGGCGCTGTTCCTCCAGGCGGTCGAGCTGGTCGTGAGCACCCACTTCGGCTCGACGTCGATGTTGCAGCGCAAGCTGCGTGTCGGGTTCGCCAAGGCCGGCCGACTGATGGACCTGATGGAGAGCCGCGGCATAGTCGGGCCGAGTGAGGGCTCCAAGGCACGGGACGTGCTGGTGATGCCGGACGAGCTGGAAGGACTTCTCACGACGCTCCGCAACGGATAAGAAAGTCTGGACAGGTCCGTTGCCGGCTGTCGGACGTCGGCGGCCAACCGTAATATCGGCTGGCGCCGCCACGGCGCCAGCGGGATATCGGGTGCGGAGGTTCGCTCATGCAGTCCGCGGACGAACCTGCGGCCCCTCGGCCGGGTGCCGCAGTGCCGGATGCGACGGAGCCGTCTGCGACGGAGCCGGCCGCACCGGAGCGAGACGTCCCCACACAGGGCGCCGCGACTCCACCTGCCGCCAGCGTGCCGCGTGCCGCCGGCACCCCGGACGGGGGCGGGCTCGAGCAGCTGGGCCCGGACCTGCCGCCCCCCGACCCGTTGACCCCGGACTCGGTCGGGCAGACCCTGGTGGCGGCGCGGCGCGCCGCGGGTCTCACCATCGACGATGTCAGCGACCGGACGAGGATCCGCGCGGCGCTGATCGGGCAGATCGAGCACAACGACTTCACCAACTGCGGTGGCGCGGTCTATGCGCGCGGGCACCTGCGGACCATCGCGACCACGCTCGGCCTGGACCCGGTGCCGCTGCTCGCCGCCTACGACGCCGGCCACGAACGGGTCCCGTCCCCGGTCGTGGTCGCCTCGCCGTCGCCGGCACCGGCCACCTCCCAGCCACCCGGTGTGAACGTCCGGGTCGAGGCCCGCGATGCGCAGAGCTGGCTGGAGGTGCGCGACGAGAGCGAGCAGGTGCTCCTCCAGCAACTCCTCGAGCAGGGCGACAGCCGCGAGGTGTCGTCCGAGGGCGCGCTGGAGATCAGGATGGGTAACGCCGGCGCGGTGGATCTCTCGTGCAACGGGCGGAATCTCGGCCCGGCCGGGGCCCCGGGCCAGGTGGTCACCGTCCGGCTGGCCCTCGCCGCGTCCGGTGGCGGCTGCACCATGGGCGATGACCAGGCGACCGGCCTGGCCGCGCCGAACCTGCGCTCGCCGGCCGGTCGGCCGGGTCGCTGACCGGCCGGCACGCCGGCTCCGGCCGGGCCGTCGGCACGTCCGCCGGGCCTGTCCCGGTAGCCTGGGTCCCGTGTCCCCTCGTCCGACCCGCCGGGTAGCTGTCGTCACACTTGGCTGTTCGCGTAACGAGGTGGATTCGGAGGAGCTCGCCGCCCGGCTCGCCGGCGACGGCTGGGAGCTCGTTGACGACGCCGCCGACGCCGACGCGGTACTGGTGAACACCTGCGGTTTCGTCGAGGCGGCGAAGAAGGACTCGATCGACGCCCTGCTCGCGGCGGACTCCCTGCGCGAGCCTGACGGTGACGGGGCAGCCGAGCCCGACGGGCCGGCCGGCGGTCCGCGGGCGGTGGTCGCCGTCGGTTGCATGGCGGAGCGGTACGGCCGGGATCTGGCCGAGAGCCTGCCGGAGGCGGACGCCGTTCTCGGCTTCGACGCCTACCCGGAGATCTCGGCCCACCTCGACGCGGTCCTTGCCGGTGAGCGGCCGTCCGCGCACACCCCGCGGGACCGGCGCGCGCTGCTGCCGATCACGCCGGTCGAGCGGGCGGGCGCCGCGGGTGCCGCGCACGCCCCCCATCTGCCCGGCCACATCCAGCTGCCGCCCGCGGGGGCGGCCTCGGCGGCGCGGGCCGAGCCGGCGGGCGCGAGTGGTGCCGGCCGGCGGCGGCTCACCGCCGGCCCCGTCGTTCCGGTCAAGCTGTCGAGCGGGTGTGACCGGCGCTGTGCCTTCTGCGCCATCCCGTCGTTCCGCGGGTCGCACGTCTCCCGCCCCCCGGAACAGGTGCTGGCCGAGGCCGAGTGGCTGGCCGGGCAGGGCGCGCGGGAGCTCGTGCTGGTCAGCGAGAACTCGACGTCCTACGGCAAGGACCTTGGTGATCTGCGGGCGCTGGAGAAGCTGCTGCCCCGGCTCGCCGCGGTCCCCGGCATCGTGCGTGTCCGGACGGTGTACCTCCAGCCGGCGGAGCTGCGTCCGTCGCTGCTGGAGGCGCTGCTGACGACGCCAGGGCTGGCGCCGTACCTCGACCTCTCGTTCCAGCACGCCAGCCCGGCCGTGCTGCGCCGGATGCGCCGTTTCGGCGGCACCGACGACTTCCTCGACCTCCTGCGGCGGGGCCGCGCCATGCTGGGTGACCTCGGCGCGCGCTCGAACGTCATCGTCGGCTTCCCCGGCGAGACCGAGGAGGACGTCGAGATCCTCATGGACTTCCTCGAACGCGCCGACCTGGATGCCGTCGGCGTGTTCGGCTACTCCGACGAGGAGGGGACCGAGGCGGCCGGGATGGACGGCCACCTGGACCCCGACGAGATCGAGCGCCGCCGCGTCGAGGTCACCAACCTCGTCGAGCAGCTGACGGAGGCCCGCGCCGAGCGCCGCGTCGGCACCACGGTGGAGGTGCTGGTCGAGGAGGTGGCCGGCGGGCTGGTGTTCGGCTGCGCGGGCCACCAGCAGGCCGATGCCGACGGCGCCTGCACCGTGCGGCTCCCCGCGGGCGGGGTCGCCGGCGGGGTCGCCGTCGGCGATCTCGTCACGGCCCGGGTGGTGGCGGCCGAGGGTGTCGATCTTGTCGCCGAGTTCGCCGACGTCCTCGACCGGGCCAGCGTCGCGCCGCCCGGCACCGCTGCCGCTGCCAGCACCACTGCCACCATCAGTACCGGTGCCACCGGTACTGATCACGCCGGTCACACCGGTGCTGTCGCGGCGGAGCCCGTCCCGCGATCACGTGATCTGGCGGGCGTGGTGGGCCGGCTCCCGGGTCCGGCGTGACCGGACCGGGCGCGGGCACATCGTCCGGCGACGCCGCCGCGTGGGCTGAGCAGGCCGCTCTCGCCAGTGCCGGTCCGCCGCGGGCGGATCCCGCGCCCGCCGCCGGGCCACCGCACCGCGCGGAGCCGAAGCCCCCGTTGCTCAACATCGCCAACGCTCTCACGATCATGAGGCTGGCGCTGGTACCGGTGTTCGTCGCCTTCCTCTTCGCCGGCCCGGACACCGACGGCTGGCGCTACGCGGCCTTCGCCGCCTACGCGATAGCCGCCGTCACCGACCAGATCGACGGCACGGTCGCCCGTCGGCGCGGGTTGATCACTGACTTCGGGATCCTCGTCGACCCCATCGCGGACAAGGCCCTCACCGGCGCCGCTCTCGTCTCCCTGTCGCTGCTGGACGAGCTGCCCTGGGCGGTCACGATCGTCGTCGCCGTCCGCGAGATCGGCGTGACCCTGCTGCGGCTGTGGGTGATCCGGTTCGGCGTGATCGCCGCCAGCCGTGGGGGCAAGGCGAAGACACTGCTGCTCAACATCTCGCTGGGCCTCTATGTGCTCCCGCTCGACGGCATCGCCGCGACGGGGCGGGCAGCCATCCTCGGTTGCGGCGTCGTCGTCGCGGTCGTGACCGGGGCGGACTACGTCTACCGGGCCCTGGCACTGCGGCGTCAGGCCGGTGCCGCGTCCGTGCAGAGCAACGGTGGGTGAGCTGGTCCGAGGGGTGGATGGGGGCCCGCCATCGGGCCCGGAACAGGGGAGACCGATGCGCGCTGAGCTGCTGGCCGTGGGGGACGAGCTTCTCTACGGCGACATCGTGAACGGCAACGCGGCCTGGCTGGGTGGTCAGCTCGCCGATGTCGGCGTGCAGGTGGCGACGTCCACCGTGGTCGGAGATGTGATCTCCGACATCGCGTCCGCGATCACCCTGGCGCTGGGACGTGCCGAGGCTGTCGTTCTCACCGGCGGGCTCGGCCCGACCCAGGACGACCTGACCCGCGAGGGCATCGCCCAGGCGGCCGGTGTGGGGCTGCGCCGCGACGAGGCCGAGGAGACGAACCTGCGCCGCAGGTTCACCGAGCTGGGGCGGAACCGGGCCGCCGCCGGCAGCCGCGGTGTGCCGGAGATGAACTTCCGCCAGGCCGACCTGCCGGTGGGCGCGCAGGCCCTGCCCAACGGGCCCGGAACGGCTCCCGGGATCCGGATGGAGATCGGTGCCGGCGTGGTCTACGCCATGCCCGGGGTCCCGTACGAGATGAAGGACATGTTCACCCGCAGCGTGCTGCCGGACCTCCTGCGGCGGGCCGGTGAGCCGGCTGTCGTCGTACACCGTGTCCTGCGCACGGCCGGCATGTGGGAGTCGGCGGTCGCCGAGGCGCTCGCGGACGAGGTCACCAGGCTGGAGCCGATCGGGAACCCGCGGATCGCGTTCCTCGCCAGCGGCGGCCAGACCAGGGTGCGGATCACCGCCCGGGCGGCCGACCGGGCCGCTGCCGACGAGCTCATCGCTCCGGTCGAGGCTGCCGCCCGCCTCGCGCTCGGCCCCGGCCTGTACGGCACCGACGAGGACTCCCTGGAGAAGGTCGTCCTGGAGCTGCTCGGCGCCCGGGGCGCGACCCTTGCTGTCGCCGAGTCGCTGACCGGCGGCCTGCTGGCCGGCCGGCTGACGGACGTCCCCGGTGCCAGCACGGTCTTCCGCGGCGGGATCGTCGCCTACGCCACCGATGTGAAGGACTCCGCGCTCGGCGTCGACCCGAAGATCCTCGCGACCGACGGCGCGGTGTCGGACGCCGCCGCGGAGGCGATGGCGGCGGGGGTCCGGGACCGGCTCGGAGCCACATACGGGCTGGCGACGACAGGCGTCGCAGGCCCGGACGAGCAGGAGGGCAAGCCGGCCGGCACGCTGCACGTGGGCCTCGCCGGCCCGGACGGCTCGGCCGCGCGCTCGCTGCGGCTGCCCGGCGACAGGCGCCGCGTCCGCGAGATCGCCGTCGTGCAGGCCCTGGACGCCCTGCGGCGCGTTCTGGCCGGTCTCACAGCACTGGACGGTTCCAGGGCGTAGGCCCGCACCTGGGCACGCACCGTCCCGTGCTGGCGGGCCGAGGCGCCGGCCATGCCCCGGTGGCCTGGGGGTGCCGCCGATCTCGGAATGTCGCGGCCTGGGGTGCTTACAGCGTTACAGTCCCGTCAACGACGCCCCGGAAGGGGGCTCGGCGGGTATACGGTGAACCCAGCCCGTGGACGAAGGAGGAGGCTCGATGGTCCTGCTCCGACGCGTGATCGGCGAGGCGTTGCGCCGCCGCCGACAGGATCAGCACCGGACACTGCGGGAGGTGTCGTCGGCGGCCAGAGTGTCGCTCGGTTACCTCTCCGAGGTGGAGCGCGGCCAGAAGGAGGCGAGCTCAGAGCTGCTCGCGTCCATCTGCGACGCGCTGGGAGTACGCCTGGCGGATCTCCTTCGCGAGGTCAGCGGTGACCTGGAGCTTGCCGAGCTGGCCGTGGGCGCGCCGACACCGGTCGGTGCCGCGGCGGTGGTCGTGCCGGCCCGTCCGGCGGTGGTCAACCGGGCTGCCTAGCCCCGCTGCACACCCGGGCTGCCCTCAACGCTGGCTGCCCTGAACGGCCGGGCTGACTGACCGCTGACAGGCTGACTGACCGCTGACAGGCTGACTGACCGCTGACAGGCTGACTGACCGCTGACAGGCCGCCAGCTGCGTGCGGCCAGGGCGCCGTCCCGAGTCCCGCCACCGGCGTACAGATCTCCTCTGCGGGCACGTTTTTCTCTGGACGTGCCCGAGCACTCAGAGGGGATCATTATGAGCGCTATCCGCAGTCCGCTTTCCGACGAGGCGCGCGCAGTCACCGGTGAGGCGCTTCAGGGCGCCGTCGTCGACCTGATCGATCTGTCGCTCCTGAGCAAGCAGCTGCACTGGAACGTCATCGGCCGCAACTTCCGCAACGTGCACCGTCAGCTCGACGACGTGGTGACGCTCGCGCGCCGTTACACGGACATGGCCGCCGAGCGCGCCGTGGCGATCGGCGTCAATCCCGACGGGCAGACGACGACGGTCGCCAGGGGCAGCCACCTGCACGGCGTCGAGGCGGGGTACATCGGTGACGAGAAGGCCATCCGGCTGATCACCGATGTCCTCGCCAGCCTGATCACCAGGATGCGCACCCGGATGGACCTGACCGCGGAGCCGGACCCGGTCACCCAGGACCTGTTCATCGACGCGATCCGTGACCTCGAGGAACAGCACTGGATGTTCCAGGCCATGGTCTAGGAACCCGGGTTCTGGCACGGGCCCGTCGTGCGTTGACGGGGTGGCGCCGTCCGCGGCCCGACAGGTCGTGGCGGCGCGCCGTCGGATCCGTGACAGTTGTCGACTCTCAGGATCGCGGCAGGCGTGCGACGATCGAGCAATGGCAAATGTCGTCCGCAAGGCCTTCCGCTACCTGTCAAAGCGGGCCGAGGTCGCGTTCGAGGAGAAGGCCAGGCCGGAGATCCAGCTGGAGCAGGCCATCGACGATGCGCGGGGCCAGCACGAGAAGCTCGTCTCCCAGGCCGCGCTTGTCGTGGGCAACCAGCGGCAGATCGAGATGAAGCTCGCCCGCCAGATCGAGGAGGTCACCAACCTCACCGACGCGGCCCGCTCGGCGCTCACGCTCGCCGACAGCGGCCGCGCGGCCGGCGACCTGGCCGCGGCGGCGCGGTACGAGCAGACCGCGCAGGCGTTCGCGGGCCGGCTGATCGCGGCCGAAGCGGCACTGGAGGACCTCAAGCTGCTCCACCAGCAGGCCGCGGAGTCCGCCGCCCAGGCGCGGACGGCGGTCGAGGACAACACGATGCGTGTGCAGCGCCTGTTGGCCGAGCGAACCCGTCTGCTCACCCAGATCGAGCACGCCGCCATGCACGAGCAGATGGGCCGGGTCATGGAGCAGATGACCTCGCTCCCGCCGGCCGGTGACACGCCGACGCTCGCCGACGTGCGTGACAAGATCGAGAAGCGTTACGCCGTGGCACGCGGGCGGCAGGAGCTGGCGTCCCAGGGTCTGGAGGCGCAGATGCTCGAGGTCCGGCGGGCCACCATGGACGCGCAGGCCCTCGGCCGTCTGGCGGAGCTCCGCGGCAGCATGCAGCCCGGCGCACCTGGTGCGCCCGGCGCTCAGACCGCGGCGGGAGCGGACGGTGTTCCCGGAATCGGGCCCGGCACGGTCGGCGGCACGGGCGACCGGCCTCCGTCGTTGGAGAAGGCGCCGGGAGACCCGGGCGCGTCGCCGGACAATGGCCTGACCAGGCCGGCACCCGGCCCGCAGGGCACCCCGCCGCCGTACTGAGCGCCGTCGTACTGAATGGCAGGTCGATCGATGGCGCATCCGCGGCGTGGGCTTCCGGCGCGGGCCTGGTCCGGGCGAGCACTGATGCCCGGGAAGCTACTGATGCCGGGAGGCTGCTAGATGACCGAGGCGGCTGATGGCCTGGAAGCGGCTGGCGGGCCGGACGCGGTCGCCTCCGACGTCCGACGGTCCAGCCCAGCGTCTTCTCCCTCGCAGGCCACTGCACCACTTCCGCCGACCGCCCCGTTGCCGTCTGCCGCGCCGCCCTCGGTCACGCCGCCCTCGGTCACACCGTCGTCGGCCACGCCGCCCTCGGTCACACCGTCGTCGCATTACCGGGGGTATTCCGAGTCATCGGTCACGCTCAATGATTCAGGTTCGACCGGGCGTGTTCCGGGAGGCTCGGAAGTGTCGCCGGACGGTCGTAAGCGAAGAAGTTCTTTTCACTTTCCCGGACTGGCTGACAGGGTCCGGGGAGTCGGCCGCCCGGATGTGACGGCGGCGATGGCCGCCGGCCTGCCGGACTGGCTTCGCGCCGACATCGAGCGCCGCTCGTTCGAGAATGCCGAACGTCGGTTCAGTCGGCCGTTCCGGCGGGCCAGGCAGCGTGCACTTCTTTCCGCCCAGGCCTGGGCGGCTGCCGCGGCGGCGTCCCCTGTCGTGGCCGCCGTCGACGGTGAATGGGGCTGGCTCGCGTTCGGAGCTGCGGCTCTTGCCCGCGCCGGGCTGTCCTTTCGTGAATACCGGACGTCTCCGGAGAGCGGACTGCCGGCACCGTCCGTTCCCCCGTTGCGGGCACTGGAGCTCAGGCGGTCGGCGGCGGCGCGGCCACTGCGGCGTGGAGAGGCCGGGCTGGCCGCTGTCGCCGCGTTGCTCTGCTCGGTGGAGGCGCGCCCCGGCACGACCCAGGTCCAGGCCGCGATGGTGACCGCCGCTCGCCTGGTGGACGGGCTGCGGATGACTGCCCGGAGAGTAGTGGCCTGCGAGTCCGCGATGCGGGCGGTGTCGGACCCCGCCCGCCGGGCGGATATCCGGGCGACGTCCGCCCGCCTGCTGGCTGCCATGGAGCAGGCCGCGGACCTGCTCGACGAGCTGCTGACCGCCGCGACGGAGATCGTCGTGACCGTCACCACGCCGACGGCCGAGCTCACCGGGCTCGCCGACGAGGTCGAACGCCTGCGCACCTACGCTGATGGGCTATCCGAACTGCTCGGATTCGCGGGCCCGGGCCGTCCGGCCTGATCCGAAACAATCCTCTCAGCTGTCACCCTGGATTAACGTCCCGCCGGCGCTGGCCGTCGTCATCCGCGGGAGCCTCGCGCCGGTAGTGCCTGACTAGCAGCGACTTTCGCCTTCAGGGGCAGGACGGAAGTCATTCCCTTATCTGCGCAGTGACTTCGCAGTTATTTTATTTCCACCGATCTGGTGTACACCCGGGTTGGCACCAAGGGGTGGGATGTAGGTTTGAAGATGTGACCGGAGTTATGGCGCAGACGCGAGGATTGCCTTAATGTCCCAGATGTCCGATCGGCGATTGTGGCGTCGGCCGACGAAGGGGAGCGTCGTCCACGTTTTCATCGCCGCCGTGCGATGGCCAGACCGGCAGTCCCGGACGTCCGGATGGCATGACGCAGCCAGGCAGGTGGAAGTGCCATGACGCAAATCAATGGGGACGCTATCGAATCCCCGAGCCCGCAGCCTGCCCGGCAGGCACCTGAGGAGACGGCTTCCCTCCCGGCCGTCGACCAGCCGTTCAGCGGCGATCGGTGGTCGCTGGTGTTGCCGCACCGTGAGCGCCTGGTGCACATCGCCCGCCGGCGGCTGCCCAGCACCGCCGACGCGGAGGACTGCGCCCAGGAGGCGCTCGTCCGCGCGGCGGGATTCCGCAACCTCGACAGCCACCGGGTCGGTCAGTTCCTGACCACGACCGTGCTCCGGCTGTGTGTCGACCATCACCGCGCGCGGATGCGTGCGGACCGCGCCATGGCCCGCAGCGTCGCGGCGCCCAGCGACCCCGGCCCCGAGGACTCGACCTGTGACCGCGCGGAGGCGCTCTGGCTGCTTGACCAGACCCGTCGCCTCCGTGGCCGGGAGCGCCAGATCATGATGGCCCGCGCCGCTGGCCGAACCACCCGCCAGGCGGCTGATGATCTGTCGATCAGCGTGAAGGCCGCCGAGGGAGCGTTCACCCGCGGTCGCGCCCGGCTGCTGGCCGCGAGCCGGGTGTGAGCCCCGGCCGGCCGGATCAGTTCTCCGGCCGGCCGGCCAGCAGGCCCGGAAGCGGGCCCGGCTGGCAGGTCGGGCACCATGCGGTGACCCGGCCGTCCTGCCCGCCGGCGTCGAGGGTGACGCCGGCCGGACCCCCGGCGTCAGTCGGGCGCCGGTAGCTGTCCTGCCTGGCGCCTGTGCGCCGGCCCTGGTCACGCCGGACGTCGTTGCGCGGGCCCCGTCCACCGGGCCCGCCCGCACGTCCCGGCGATCCGCGCCCCGGTGAACTCTGGGTGGACCTCCGCTGCTCCAGCCGGCGGACAAGCGTGCCGCAGCGCCGACACGGCCTGCCCGCGCGCCCGTACACCCAATGCTGTTCACCTGGGCGGGCGGACCCGGTGGTTACCTGGTGTCCGCCCCGCGCCCCGGCCGTGACCATCGCCTGGGCGCGGCGGACCAGGCCGGGTAGATCCGTCACCTCGCCGACCGGCGTCCACGGGCTCACCCCGGCGAGGAAGCACGCCTCCGTCCGCCAGATGTTTCCCAGCCCGGCCAGGAGTCGTTGGTCCAGCAGCGCCTCGCCGATCTCGCGCCGCGGGTCCGCCCGCAGGTTGGTGACAGCCCGGTCCAGATCCCAGTCGTCACCGAGGACGTCCGGGCCGAGGTGGCCCACCACCCGCTCCTCCTCGGTGGTCGGCAGCAGCTCGACCACCGGCAGCCGGTAGCCGACCGCCACGTGCTCCGCGGTGGCGAGGACGACCCGGACCTGCCACGCCGGTCCTCCGGCCCAGTGCGAGCCCGGCCGGTACAGGTGCCAGGATCCCTCCATCCGCAGGTGCACGTGCAGGGTGAGCCCGCCCTCGACGCGCAGGAGCAGATGCTTGCCGCGCGACCGGACGGCGCCGACCCGCCGCCCACGCAGATCGGCGGTGGCGAGCGGGGGGACCCGGAAGTCCGTCCGCACCAGGACATGGCCGGCGAGCGCGGCGTCGAGCCGGCGCGCTGTCAGCCAGACCGTGTCACCTTCGGGCATCCTCCGATGGTGCTCCGCCGCCGGCCGGACGTCAGCTTCGGTCAGCTTCCGCCCGGCGCGGCGGGGAACACGCGGGCGGGGGCACGGCGGGCGACCACCGCGCCCAGCACCGCCACGGCCGCCGCCAGCGGGAACACGACTGCGAGGCCGGCGTCCGGCGTGCCGCTCGCCGCCTCGCTGGCCGCGACGGCGACCCCGCCCAGGCCGGTCCCGAACACGGTGCCGAGGTTGTCCGACAAGGTCACCGACGTCGACGCCGTGCCGTGGCGCTCCGGCGGTGTCTCGGCCAGGACCAGCGTGACGATCGGGGAGTAGGACAGGCCGATCCCGAACCCGGCGGCCGCCCAGCAGGCGATGGCGACCCCGAGCGGGACCGGGTCGACCAGCACCAGGGCGAAACCGGCGGTGCCCCCGGCGACGAGGAGCAGACCGAAGCGGATCAGGTCCCGGCCGGGAACCCGGCCGGCCAGGCGGGCCTGCGTCCATGAGCCGCTCGTCCAGGTCACGGTCGCGGCTGTCACGGCCACGCTGGCCATGGTGGTCGACTCGTCCCGGACCGCGGTGACGGCGAGCGGGACGAAGGTGTCGGCGCCGAAGAACGCGAAGGTCAGGAGTCCGCGAGCGGCGACCGCCGCGGCGAGGCCGCGGCGCGCCCGCAGGGTGCCCTCGGGCAGCAGGGTTCGCAGCGGGCGGTAGGCGAGACAGGCCCCGGCCGCGATCGCCGCCAGCCCGAACGGGGACCGGCTGGTCAGGCCCGCCAGCATCAGGCCGGCGCCGACGCTGACGCGCAGCGCGGCGACGAGCCGCCCGGCGGCGGCACCGACGTCCACGGTGGTCGGTGGCCCGAGCCGGGCCAGCGCCCGCACTGTCAGCGCTCCGGACACCAGGACCAGCGGCACCAGGCCCCCGAAGACCCAGCGCCACCCGGCGTGCTCCGCCACGAGCGCGGCCGCCACCGGGCCGATCAGCCCGGGAACGACCCAGGCGGTGGATGTCACGGCGAACATCCGCGGCCGCTGCGACTCCGGGTAGGCCCGGCCGATCGTCGCGTAGAGCACGGCGGGCACGGCGCCGCCGCCGAGCCCCTGCAGGATCCGGCCGGCCACCAGGACTTCCATCGACGGGGACACCGCGGCTACCGCGAGACCCGCGCCGAACAGCGACAGCCCGACGGTGAACGGGCGGACTGCTCCGACCCGGTCCGTCTCCGCGCCGGCGATCACCACGCCGAGCAGCAGGCCCAGGAAGAACCCGCTGGTGGTCCAGCCGTACAGAGACAGCCCGGACAGGTCCTCCGCGACGTCGGGCAGCACGGTGATGACAGCCATCGCCTCGAACGCGATCAGCGTCACGGTGCTGACGAGCCCGACAGTGAGCCCGCGCAGCCGCGGGTCCCACGGCGTCGCCTCGCGGGCGTCTCCGGACGGCGTCGGCTCCTGGTTCACCCGCGCAGCCGCAGGCCGCGCGGGGTGGGGTGGAAGCCGGCCCGTTCGAGTGCCGCGCCGAGCGTGCTGCCGACCACCGCGGCCCCGTCAGCCTTCTCGACCGCGAGCCGGCCCAGCGAGCCTGCGCGGACCGCGTCGGCCAGTGCACCGACGGCCGGCCCGAGCAGGGCGGGCGAGTCCGTCCAGGACAACAGCGTTCGGCCGCCGCGCTCCACATAGAGCACCAGTTCGCCGTCGACCAGAACGACGAGCGCGCCCGCCTTGCGGCCGGCCCGGTGACCGGCCCCACCGGCGGCCCTACCGGCCCCACTGCCGCCCCCACCGGCCCCGTTGCTCGCGTTGGCCTCGCTGCTCGGACCGGCCCCGCTGGCCGCACCGTCTCTGCCGACCCCACCGGACTCTGCCTGGCGCGCGGGCCAGGGCAGGGCGGCTCCGTACGGGTTCGCGGGATCAGCGGCCGCCATCACGATGGCGCCGCTGCCGGCCGGGGCGCCGGCCCCGCCGCCGCCCCGGCCGCGGGCTCCACCCCCGAGAACGTCTCCGACCTCGATGCCGGCGGGGCCACCGCCGTTCCGAGCGGCGGCCAGGCGCAGGGCGGCGGCGTGGCCCGAGCCCGCCGGCACCGTGCCCGCCGCACCCGCGGGGGTGAGACCGGTGACTGTGCCGCTCGGCCCCGCCGCCCCGTACCCGACGTTCGGGTCGGCGGCCCAGGCGGGCTGGTCGGCGGCGTCGCGCTGCGCGCCGGCGATCGCGCGGAGACGGTCCACCGCGCCGGGGACGGCGAACTGCGCGGCGCCCAGCGATTCGACGAAGTAGCCGCGGCGGCAGCGCCCCGCCTGCTCGAAGGCGGACAGCACCCGGTAGACGGCGGCGAACCCGCCGGGGGTGCGTTCGGCGGCGACGGCGCCGCGGGTGACGATGCCGTGCCGGTCGAGCAGTGCCTCGGCCAGCGCATGCGCGCGGCGGGTGGGGTCGGTCTCCCGCTCCGGCAGCAGTGACCAGCGGCCGCCGACGGTCGGCGGACCGGTCCGGCGCGGCATTGCGGGCCGGCCGCGGCCGTAGCGTGCCGCCCGGCTCCGCGGGGCGCGCCGAGCGGTGGAATGCGCCGGATGCCCGGCGCCGAGCTGGAGGCGCAGTGCGGCGAGGGTGTCGTTGGTGATCAGGCCGGCCCACACCAGATCCCACAGCGCGTTCGCGAGGACGGTGTCGTCGAGGCCACCGGTCCGGTCAGCCAGCGTCCGGAAGAAGAAGGCCTGCCCGTCGCCGAGAGCATCCAGGATCTCCCGGTGCACCGGGCTGGCGGCCGCCTCGAGATCCGGCGGCGGGAGCAGATCCTCGGCGGCATCGGCCAGGACGAGGGTGACCCAGCCGTCGTTGCCGGGCAGCCCGCCGGCGCCGGCCCACAGCACCTCACCGGTGGAGCACAGCTCATCGAGCATCGCCGGCGCGTAGTCACCGACCCGTGCCGGGAGCACGAGCTGCTCCAGCGCGCTGGCGGGCACGAGCGCCCCCTGCAGCTGCTCGACGGCCCGCAGCACGCCGTCCACCCCCCGGCCGAGACCGCCGGTGACCGACTGCCAGACCGGCAGGAACGCCCCCATCGCCCGGACGGGAACAGCCTCGACCTCCTTGCGCAGCGCCGCCAGGCTGCGCCGACGCAGCGCCCGCAGCACGCCGGCGTCGCACCACTGCTCGCCCGCCCGGTCCGGGTGCAGCTCGCCGCGCACCAGCCGGCCGTCGGCGGTGAGCCGCTCGAGCACGCCGGTGGCCACGGCGATCCCGAGCCCGAACCGACCGGCGATGTCCTCGGACTCGAACGGCCCGTGTGTGCGCGCGTACCGGGAGACGAGGTCGCCGAGCGGGTCGCGGACCGGCTCGGTGAACGCCGCCGGCACCCCTACCGGGAGGGGAACTCCGAGCGCGTCCCGAAGCCGACCGGCGTCCTCGACCGGCACCCAGCGTTCCGCTCCGGCGATGCGGACCCGGATCACCCGGCCGGCCCGCTCCAGCTCCTCCAGCCAGGGCACCGTGGCACCGCGCGCCAGCGCCTCCTCGGTGCTGAGATCGCCGAGCGCCCGGAGCAGGTCGGCGGTGGTCTCCGCGTCCCGTGCATGCCGCTCCGGGGCCAGCCGCTGCAGCTCCGCTGTGATCCGCTCCAGGGACCGCGGGTCAATGAGCTCCCGCAGCTCGGTCTCGCCGAGCAGCTCGGCGAGCAACGAGCTGTCCAGCGAGAGGACCTGGGCGCGCCGTTCGGCCAGTGGCGCGTCCCCGTCGTACATGAACGCGGCCACGTAGCCGAACAGCAGCGACGAGGCGAACGGGGACGGCGCGGTCGTCTCCACCTCGACGACCCGCAGCGACCGGGCACCGACGTCGCGCATCAGGCCGACCAGGGCGGGGACGTCGTAGACGTCCTGCAGGCATTCGCGCATCGTCTCCAGCACGACGGGGAAGTCGCCGAACGTCGAGGCGACGGACAGCAGGTGCGCGCTGCGCTGACGCTGCTGCCACAGCGGCGTGCGCCGCCCGGGGGTGCGGCGGGGAAGCAGCAACGACCGGCTGGCGCACTCCCGGAAGCGGCTGGCGAACAGCGCGCTGCCGCCGACCTCCGCCCGGACGAGAGCCTCGATCTCCTCCGGCTCGAAGACGACCAGCTCCGCCCGCGGCGGCTCGGCTGCGTCCGGAACCCGGGCGACGACCCCGTCGTCGGTGTGCATGACCTGCACCTCGGAGCCGTACCGCTCGCGTAGCCGGGCGCTGATCGCCAGCGCCCACGGCGCGTTCACCGGTGCGCCGAAGGGGGAGTGGACCGCCAGCCGCCAGTCGCCGAGCTCGTCGCGGAACCGCTCGACGACCAGGTGCCGATCGTCGGACAGGTGGCCGGCGGCGGCCCGCTGTTCCTCCAGGTAGCTCAGCAGGTTGCTGGTGGCCCACGCGTCCAGCCCCGCCGCGCCGACGCGGGCCGCCGCGTCGACGGGACCCAGCGTCGACAGCTCCCGCAGGAAGGCCCCCAGTGCCCGGCCCAGCTCGGCGGGCCGCCCGGGGGCGTCGCCGTGCCAGAAGGGCAGCCGGCCGGGCCGGCCGGGCGCGGGGGTGACGAGCACCCGGTCCGGGGTGATCTCCTCGATCCGCCAGCTGGACGAGCCGAGGAGCACGACGTCACCGACCCGCGACTCGTAGACCATCTCCTCGTCGAGCTCGCCGACCCGGCTGGCCTTCTCCCCGAGCAGGAAGACCCCGAACATCCCCCGGTCGGGGATGGTTCCGCCGCTGGTGACGGCCAGCCGCTGTGCGCCCGGCCGGCCGGCGAGCACACCGGTGGCCCGGTCCCAGGTGATGCGGGGCCGCAGCTCGGCGAAGTCGTCCGACGGGTAGCGCCCGGCAAGCATGTCCAGCACGGCCTCGTAGGCCGAGCCGGGCAGGCCCGCGAACGGGGCCGCCCTGCGCAGCAGCGCGCCCAGCTCGTCGACCTCACGGTCCTCCATCGCGACGATCGCCACGATCTGCTGGGCCAGCACGTCCAACGGGTTGCGCGGGTAGTGCACCGCCTCGATCTGCGCCGCGCTCATCCGTTCGGCCACGACCGCGCACTCCACCAGGTCCGAGCGGTGCTTGGGCAGGACCACACCCCGGCTGGCAGCACCGACCTGGTGGCCGGCCCGGCCGATCCGCTGCATGCCGGCCGCGACGCTGGGCGGGGACTCGATCTGCACCACCAGATCGACCGCGCCCATGTCGATGCCCAGTTCCAGACTGGACGTCGCCACCACGGCAGGCAGGCGGCCGGACTTGAGCTCCTCCTCGATCAGCGCTCGCTGCTCGCGGCTCACGCTGCCGTGGTGGGCGCGGGCGACCTCCACCACGGCCGGGGGCGCGGCCGAGCCGGCCTGGCCCATCAGGGCCGCCGGAGCTGTCACCGCCCCGGCCGCCCCGGCCGCTGGACGGACCTGGCCGGCCGCCTCGCCCGCACCCGTGTTCACACCCGAATCCGTACCGGCCAGCTCGGCCGCCAGGGCGAGACGGTCCGCGTACAGCTCGTTCAGCCGGGCGCACAACCGCTCGGCGAGCCGTCGCGAGTTCGCGAAGACGATCGTGGAGGAGTGGTCGAGGATCAGGTCCAGCACCCGCTCCTCGACCGCCGGCCAGATCGACGCGCGCGGCCCCGCGGCCGCCGCCGGACCCTCGGGGACGCTCTCGGCCTGCTCACCGAGGCTCGCCATGTCCTCGACGGGGACGACCACCTCGATCTGGAGGGTCTTGGCCGACGGTGGCCGGATGACGGTGACCGGCCGCGCCCCACCGAGGAAGCGGGCGATCTCCTCGACCGGCCGCACCGTCGCCGACAGCCCGACCCGCTGCGCGGGAGCGTCCAGCAGGTCGTCGAGGCGCTCCAGGCTGAGGGCGAGGTGCGCCCCGCGCTTGGTGCCGGCAACGGCGTGCACCTCGTCGACGATCACGGTCTGCACGCCCCGCAGTGCCTCCCGTGCGGCACTGGTCAGGATCAGGAACAGTGATTCCGGGGTGGTGATCAGGATGTCCGGCGGGGTGCGGCCGAACGCGCGGCGTTCGGCGGCAGGGGTGTCGCCGGACCGGACACCGACGGACACGTCCGGGACGGGCTGGCCGATCCGGGCCGCGGCGGCGCGGATACCGGCCAGTGGCGCCCGGAGATTGCGCTCGACGTCGACCGCGAGCGCCTTGAGCGGGCTCACGTACAGCACGCGGCAACGGCGGGTCGGGTCGGCCGGCGGGCCGGAGCGGGCCAGCCCGTCGAGTGACCAGAGGAAGGCCGCGAGCGTCTTGCCGGACCCGGTCGGCGCCACGACCAGAGCACTGCCGCCCCCGGAGACGGCGGCCCACGCCTCGGCCTGCGCCGGCGTCGGCGCCGCGAACGAGGACGCGAACCACTCCCTGGTGGGGGCCGAGAAGGCTGCGAGCGGGTCCGATGCGGTCACGCCGACCAGTCTGCGTGGTCCCACCGACACAAACCTCGCACCGCCTACCGCACCACCATCCGGTGGCACGCTCACCGCCGGGGGTGGACGTGCCGCGACCTGCGAGGCCACGTGCGACGGCGGGGCCCGATCACCGGCGCCGACGACCGGCGCCGCACACAGGGCCGTGGCTGGCGGCGTGCACACTGGTCCGGTGCGACTGACGGAGTTCTGGGCGAACATGAACAGCCAGTTCGGTACCGCGTACGCCGACTCGCTCGCCCGCGACCACGTGATCGCCGGTCTGGGCGGGGCGACGGTGGAGGCCGCCCTGCGCCGCGGCGACGATGCCAAGGCGGTGTGGCATGCCGTCTGCGACGAGTTCGGCGTGCCCGCGCGCGACCGCTGAGAGCCGGCCGGAACCTTCCGTTGCCAGAAGATGACTTCTGGTGGCGGATGCTGTCGGGGTGGTCGTGGTGCGCCAGGTCGGCTGGTGCGGAGTGTGGTGGAACCACCCGATCGGGTGGGCCGTGGTGTGTCGCCGAGGACTCGAACGGATGTTCGGCTACTGTTGTCCACATGCGCTCCGATGTCCACAGAACCGACCCGGCTCTCGAAACTGTCGGACCCACCCCCTAGCGTCGGATCGTGGCCAAGACTCGACGACCTCAGCATGGAGTAACTCCAATGGTTGGACCCGACCGTGAGAAGGCGTTGGAGAACGCCCTTGCGCAGATCGACAAGCAGTTCGGTAAGGGCTCGGTCATGCGCCTGGGTGACGACACCAGGCCGCCGGTCCAGGCGATCCCGACCGGATCAATCGCTCTTGATGTCGCGCTCGGTATCGGAGGCCTTCCGCGCGGGCGTGTCGTCGAGATCTACGGGCCCGAGTCGTCGGGAAAGACGACGGTTGCCCTGCACGCCGTGGCGAACGCGCAGGCGGCCGGCGGCATCGCGGCCTTCATCGACGCGGAGCACGCCCTTGATCCCGATTACGCGGGGAAGCTGGGTGTCGACACCGACGCGCTGCTGGTTTCCCAGCCCGACACGGGCGAGCAGGCGCTGGAGATCGCCGACATGCTGATCCGCTCCGGCGCGCTGGACATCATCGTCGTCGACTCGGTCGCGGCCCTGGTGCCGCGTGCCGAGATCGAGGGGGAGATGGGTGACAGCCACGTGGGCCTGCAGGCCCGGCTGATGTCCCAGGCGCTGCGGAAGCTCACCGGAGCGCTCGCGAACTCGGGCACCACCGCGATCTTCATCAACCAGCTCCGCGAGAAGGTCGGCGTGATGTTCGGGTCGCCGGAGACGACCACCGGTGGAAAGGCGCTGAAGTTCTACGCCTCGGTCCGTCTTGATGTTCGTCGCATCGAGACGCTGAAGGACGGAACCGAGGCGGTCGGTAACCGCACCCGGGTGAAGGTGGTCAAGAACAAGATGGCGCCGCCTTTCCGGACAGCCGAGTTCGACATTGTCTACGGCGGCGGTATCAGCCGTGAGGGTTCGCTCATTGATATGGGCGTCGAGCACGGGATCATCCGCAAGTCCGGTGCCTGGTACACCTACGACGGAGACCAGCTCGGCCAGGGCAAGGAGAACGCGCGCTCGTTCCTGCGCGACAACCCGGATCTGGCCAACGAGGTCGAGAAGAGGATCAAGGAGAAGCTGGGCATGGTCCCGACGCTCGACGCGGATGCCCCTGCCCCTGTCCCGGTCGATCTCTGACCGGGCGCGCCGTGTCCGGCCCCGAGTCGAGTCCGCCGTCACACGCCCACGGAGCGTCCGCGGCGGCCAGGGCGATACCCGCGCGGGAGAACCGCCCGGCACGGCGCGGAGTAGCCGGTGACGCCGACCCGCTGGAAGCGGCGCGGGAGATCTGCCTGCACCAGCTGGCGGCCCGGCAGCGCAGCCGGGCCGAGCTTGAAACCGTGCTTCGGCGCCGCGGTGTCGCCGAGGAGATCGCCGAGCAGGTGCTCGATCGCCTGACGGAAGTCGGGCTGGTCGACGATGAGGCCTTCGCTGCCGCTTTCGTCTCGTCGGCCCGGGCCGGGCGCGGCTTGGGGCGTCGGGCACTCGCCGGCGAGCTGCGGCGGCGAGGAGTGGATCCCGAGGCGTCGGAGATCGCGCTGGCTGCCGTCGGCGCGGAGGACGAGGAGGCCACTGCGCGGTCGCTGGTGGCGCGGCGGCTGCGTGCGACGGAGGGACTGCCCGCACCGGTACGGGTCCGTCGGCTGGTCGCCCTGCTCACCCGAAAGGGCTACTCGCTCGACCTCGCGATGCGGGTGGTGACCGAGGCCGTGCCGACCGAGGACGAGGAGGCCGATGCTGGTCTGGATGACGACGCATACGACCTGCGCTAGGCCGGGCTGTGTCCGAGCCGGGCCCGGCAGCGTCGACGAAAGCGCGAGTGCCAGCCGGTCGTCCGGTGCCTGTGGTTCGCTCACGTTTTTCTTGACCGAATGAAAGCGGCAGACCTACCCTTTCCCCAAAGGTGCGAGGACTCCTGCTCGTAAGCGGTCCAGATAGCTGGCACAACTTCACATCAGGGCGAGCGTTCCTTCGGGCGCCGGTGGTCGCGCGCCCTTCCTGCCTGGATTTTCGGCCGGGTGGGTACTGCTGGCGACCCTGGTTTTGGGTGTCGTCGGTGCGTGTAGTTCGTCCAGCGGTTGGTCCGGTCCCGCGCCCCACGCCTGTCCTGGCAGGCACAGACGGAAGCGGGAGGAGCAACCGTGGGTGCCGCCCTCATAACGCTTCTCGTGCTGCTCCTTCTCGCTGTCGGTGGCCTCACGCTGGTTCTGCTACGCCTGGTGCGGGCCGGTGGCCTCGGTGTGATCAGCGCGGATGCGGGGGCCGTCGCCCGCCAGGCACACGTACCGGATGCCCCGAGCGCGGCCACGGATGTGGGCGCCGAGGCAGTGCTCGATCCACCTCGACCTCCGGTCGCTGCGGGCGGCACCCCGCCAGGCAGCCTGCAGGCGGCGGGCCCGCCGCCGAACAACGAGGGGCCGGATCCCGCTGACGCAGCTCAGCTGCTGGAAGGGCCCCCGGCAGGACAGGACGGGCCGCCGGGCACCATCACCGAGCCAGCAGAGCGCATCACCTCGGTTCCCGGCGTACCGGCGGATGCAGCGGCCGGCGATGCAGTGACCGGCGATGCAGTGGCCGGCGATGCAGCGGCCGGCGATGAAGCGGCCGGCGATGCAGCGGCCGGCGATGCAGCGGCCGGCGATGCGGTCGCTGACGGGGCAGGCCCGGTCACCGCGACAGCCGCAGATCAGGATGGAACTGCTGGCGCGGAGGCGGAGCCGTCGCCGGAGAGCGGAGCGGCGGCACCGGGCGTCGAGGTGAGCGAGTCGTCCGACGGTGTGCCGGCGGACGGGGTCGAGCCGGCCATCCGGCCGCCCGACCCGTCCATGGCAGGTGCGGGCACTGCTGTGATCGTGGATGGCCGCGCAGCGCAGGCGAGCCGATCCGAGCTTGCCGAGATCTCCGCCCGGCTCGCCGAGCTGCGGCGACAGGCGCGTGAGGCCGAGGAGGACACCGAACGGGCCCGCCGTCGGGCTGACCAGGACGCCGCCGAACAGGCCGCGAGGGTCGACCGGGAGGCCGCGCAGATCCGTCGGCACGCGCAGGAGGCCGCCGAGGCCATCCGGGCCCGGGCCGTCGCGGACGCCGAGCTGCGGGCCTCGAAGGCGGAGGCGGAGGCGCGTGAGGCGGTGCGGGCCGAGAGGGAGCAGGTCCGCGCCGAGCTCGCCGAGAACCTCCGGACCGAGCGGGCGGAGCTGCGGAGCTGGGACAGCCGTCTCGCCCAGCGCGAGCAGCGACTCGCTGACCAGACCACGTCCGTCGAGGAGCGGATCCACCGACTGGAGACCCGTGAGGGGGAGCTCGCCGCTCGCGAGGCGGGGCTCGACGCACGGGACTCCGATCTGGCCGGGTTGGAGACGCACTGGCGGCGGGAGCTGGAGCGGGCTGCCGGCATGACCGCGGCGGAGGCACGGAGCGAGCTGGTCAAGGTGGTCGAGGACTCGGCCAGGCTCGACGCCGCGGTCCGGGTCCGGGACATCGAGACCCGCGCCGAGGAGGAGGCGGAGGAGCGGGCCCGCCGGATCGTCACCCTTGCCATCCAACGGGTCGCGTCCGAGCAGACCGCCGAGTCGGTCGTGTCGGTGCTGCACCTGCCGAGCGACGAGATGAAGGGCCGGATCATCGGGCGCGAAGGGCGCAACATCCGGGCCTTCGAGTCCGTCACGGGTGTCAACGTGCTCATCGACGACACCCCGGAGGCCGTGCTGCTGAGCTGTTTCGACCCGGTGCGCCGGGAGACGGCGCGCATCACGCTGGCGGCGCTGGTGTCGGACGGGCGCATCCATCCGCACCGGATCGAGGAGGAGTACGCCCGGGCCGAACGCGAGGTTCTCGCGAAGTGCGTGCGGGCCGGCGAGGACGCCCTCATCGACGTCGGCATCGCCGAGATGCACCCCGAGCTGATCACGCTGCTCGGGCGGCTGCGCTACCGCACGAGCTACGGGCAGAACGTTCTCGCGCACCTGGTGGAGAGCGCGCATCTGGCCGGCATCATGGCCGCCGAGCTGCGGCTGCCGCCGGCGATCGCGAAACGTGGCACCCTCCTGCACGATCTCGGCAAGGCGCTGACCCACGAGGTCGAGGGCTCGCACGCGATCGTCGGCGCGGAGATCGCCCGCCGGTACGGCGAGCATGAGGACGTCGTCCATGCCATCGAGGCGCATCACAACGAGGTTGAGCCGCGTTCGATCGGCGCTGTGCTGACCCAGGCCGCGGACCAGATCTCCGGGGGACGGCCCGGGGCGCGCCGTGACAGCCTGGAGTCGTACGTCAAGCGCCTGGAACGTATCGAGCAGATCGCGGGGGAGCGCCCCGGTGTCGAGAAGGTCTTCGCGATGCAGGCCGGTCGCGAGGTGCGGGTGATGGTGGTGCCCGAGCAGGTCGATGACGTGGCGGCCCACATGCTCGCCCGCGACGTGGCCCGGCAGATCGAGGACGAGCTCACCTATCCGGGTCAGATCAGAGTGACCGTCGTCCGCGAGACCCGCGCCATCGGGCTGGCCCGCTGACGGTGGCGGAACCAGGGGCAGCTCCCCACCCGGAGCTGTCCCCGTCTTCGGAGCTGCTTCCGGCCTGTGGCGACCGCCAGGACCGGGCTGATGGTGTCAGGGCACCAGCTCGGCGGGGGTGTCTCCCACGGAGGTGTCCCCCGGAGTGCGCGCGGGACCGTCCGCGCGGGCGGACTGCCGCCGCTCCAGCCAGCGTGCGATGAGCGACAGCGTCCCGTTGACGATGATGTAGATGACGGCCAGGGTGGTGTAGATCGGGAGCGCGTACCGGCCTCCCAGGAACTCGACGGCGGAGCGGCCCTGCCGGAGCAGCTCGGTGTAGCCGATGACGAAGCCGAGCGACGTGTCCTTCAGCAGGGTGACGAGCTGGCTGACCAGGGTGGGGCTCATCCGCCGCACGGCCTGCGGGAACTGGATCAGGGTGAAGATCTGGGTGCCGCGCAGGCCGAGGGCCTCCGCCGCCTCGGTCTGGCCCCGGTCGATGGAGAGGATCCCGGCGCGGAAGATCTCGCTGAGCACAGCCCCGTTGTAGGCCGTGAGCCCGATGACGAGGGCCCAGAACGCGGTCAGGTTCACGCCGAGCTCGGGCAGGCCGAGGTAGGCGAAGAAGATCAGCATCAGCAGCGGCAGACCGCGTAGTACCTCGACCACCGTGGTGGCCGGGCCGCGGACGAACCGCCGACGGGACAGCCGGGCGAACGCGAGCGCCGTTCCCACTGCGACCGCGAGCACCATCCCGGTGGCGGCTGCCCGGAGGGTGTCGAGCAGGCCCTCCCAGAGCAGCGTCCGCAGGTCGGGCTCATCGGCGAAGACCTGCCACAGCTCGGGGTCGAGCTGGCCCTTGTCCGCGAGGCGCAGCATCGCGAGCACGACGAGTGCGATCAGCAGGGCCGCTGCCACCAGGCTGGCGATCAGGATGCGCCGCCGGCCGCGTGGGCCCGGCGGGTCAGCCAGGACGAGGCTCATCGGGGTACCGCCGCCAGTCGCCGCTCGGCGAGGCCGACCCCCGCCGCCAGGGAGAGCGTCAGGATCAGGTAGCAGACGATGCCGGCCAGCAGGACGGCGATGACGTCGCTGGGGTTGGCCGTGGTCAGGCCCTGGCTCACACCGGTCAGCTCCTGTACGCCGAAGGCCGCCGCGATCGAGGTGTTGCGGATCAGCGCGCTTCCCACACTCCCCAGCGGCTGGATCACGTTGCGGAAGGCCTGCGGCAGAATGACCAGCCGCAGCGTCTGGGGGAAGGTCAGGCCCAGCGCACGGGCGGCCTCGGCCTGGCCAGCGTCGACCCCGTTCACACCGGCACGTACGGCCTCACAGACGAATGCCGTGTGGTAAACCGCCAGCGCCACCACCGCGAAGGTGAAATAGCTGAAGACGATGTCGATCTGCGGCAGTACGAAGACGACAAAGAAGAACACAACGGTCAGCGGAGTGTTGCGCACAATCTCGACGTACGTCGCCCCTGCCCAGCGCAGCGGCGGGACCGGGCTCACCCGCATGGTCGCGAGGAGGCTCCCGAGCAGCAGCGCCGCGACGGCGGCGAACAGACTCAGCAGGAGGGTCCGCACGAAACCCTCACGGAACACGTCGAGATTGTCGAGGACGGCGTCGATGAGGGACCACCCACCGGTCGGGGACGGCACCCGGCCCGCCGCCCGGGCGGGTCAGGCACGGGCGGCGGACCACGGTGCGTCAGGACTGCCTGCTGGAGATCAGGAGGCGCGGCTGCGGATCAGGAGGTGTAGTTGTCGACCGCCGGCGGCGTGGGCATCTCCGGCTCGACCGCACCGATCGTGGACTCGTAGGCCTTCTCGTACCGGCCGTCGCTGTAGGCCGCCGTGAGGGTCTCGTTGATGAAGGCGCGGAACTCGTCGTCGTCCTTGGCGATGCCGATGCCGTAGGGCTCCGTGCTGAAGGGCTCACCGACGAGCTTGAAGGTGTCCGGGTCGGAGTCCATCAGACCGAGCAGGATCGCGTTGTCCGTCGTGACCGCGTCCACCTGGCCGCTCTTCAGGGCCTCGGCGCACTTGCTGTAGACGTCGAACAGCGTGAGCTCGGCCTGCGGCGCCTCAGTGCGAATCCGCTCCGCCGGCGTCGAGCCGCTCACCGAGCAGACGCGCTTGCCGGCGAGCGTGTCCTTGCCGGTGATCGCCGTCTCGTCCGCCCTCACCATCAGCGTCTGACCGGCCACGTAGTACGGCCCGGCGAAGTCGATGACCTCCTTGCGCTTGTCGTTGATGGTGTACGTCGCGACCACCATGTCGACCCTGCCCTGCTGGATGAAGGGCTCCCGGTTGGCCGAGACCGTCTCGACGAACTCCACCCTGTCCTCGGGGATGCCGAGCGCGTTGGTGATGATCTTCGCGACCTCGACGTCGAAGCCCTCGGGCTCGCCACGCAGGTTGCGCAGGCCGAACAAGGGCTGGTCGAACTTGGTGCCGACGGTGATCGACCCGGCCGACTGGAGCTCGGCCATGGTGCTGCCCGCGGGGAACGTCGTCGCGGCGGCGCCGGCAGGTGCTGCCTCGGCGTCGCTGTCGTCGTCTCCACAGGCCGCGAGGGCCAGGGACGCGACCAGCGTCGCGGTGAGGGCGAGAGCCACCCGGCTCTGCCGCCGGCGGGAGGCCGCGGCCGGGGCCGGGGCGGTGGGTGCCGTTCGTTGTCTGGTGCGGGTGAACGGCATGCGCATGAGGAATCCCCTCCAGAAGGTGGACTGACGTCAGAACTCAGGTATCTGATTGCGTGGTCTCGGTGCGCCCCGGACGGCCCCCGCCCGACAACCCTAATGCCCGACCGCTACTGGCCAGGAGCAGACCGGGACCGTCCTTCTCCGGGTTTTCGCGGGTGGCGCGACACGCTCCGCGCGGATCCGGCACGGGCTCTCACCAGGGCGCCCTTCGGTGGCCGTCACCGCCGGGGTTCCCTCAATGCGTCAGGACCTTCGCGAGAAACTCGGCCGCGCGTTCACTTTTCGGTGCCGCGAAAAAGGTGTCGGGAGGCGCCACCTCCACCAGCCGCCCGTCCGCCATGAAGACGACGCGGTCGGCCGCCGAACGGGCGAATCCCATCTCGTGGGTGACGACGATCATCGTCATGCCGGACGCGGCGAGCGACCGCATGACATCGAGCACCTCCTGGATCATCTCCGGATCCAGCGCGGAGGTCGGCTCGTCGAAGAGCATCAGCTTCGGCTCCATCGCGAGCGCCCGGGCGATGGCCGCCCGCTGCTGCTGACCGCCGGAGAGCTGGCGCGGCAGCCGGTCAGCCTTGTCCGCGATCCCGACCCGCTCCAGCAGCGCCCGAGCACGGGTCTCGGCCTCGGCGCGGCGAACGCCGAGGACCTTGCGCGGGCCGAGAGTCACATTGTCCAACACGGTTCGATGCGCGAAAAGGTTGAACGACTGGAACACCATGCCGACCTGGGCTCGCATGCGGGCCAGCTCCCGGCCCTCGGCCGGCAGCGGACGGCCGTCGAACGTGATGCGGCCCTCGTCGACGGTCTCGAGGCGGTTGACGCATCTGCACAGCGTCGACTTGCCGGAACCGGACGGGCCGATGACGCACACCACCTCACCCGGCGCCACGGCGAGGTTGATGTCATGCAGGACGCGGTTCTTCCCGAAGGATTTTCCGACCCCCTCCAGGGTCACGAGCGCCATCGTGCACTCCCGGCGCACCGGTCCGGTGCGAAGAGTGCGGAGGGACGGCTGTCGCGCAGCCGGTGGTGCACGGCCCCGAGGGGTTCATGCGATCGCAGCGTGGTCGCGAGCATTTGAGAACTTTACGTCTGGTCATCCGCATTGGCTATGTTCTGCGGCACTACTGCCAGTCAGGCAACAGTGCATACCACGCCCCGGACGGGGTACGAACTTCCCTTCGCGTCGGCCCGGGCGGCCTTCGGCCCGCTCGCCCTGCGGCCACGGCCGGCCACCCTCGGCCGCCGTCGGCGTCGGGCATCGGTCTGCTGGTCACCGGCTCCGAGGCCATCGTCGCGCACTCGGCGGCGTACAGGCCCGACCGAACGCTCCGGCGCGTCGAACGGCAGTCGGGCGCGGGCCGTAGGCTGGACCGGTGAGTGGCCGTAGCTATCAGGTCCGGACGTTCGGCTGTCAGATGAACGTCCATGACTCCGAACGACTTGCCGGCCTCCTCGAGTCCGCCGGGTACGTTCCGGCCGCGGAGGGGTCCGACGCCGACATCGTCGTGTTCAACACCTGCGCGGTCCGTGAGAACGCAGACAACCGGCTGTACGGAAACCTGGGGCACCTGTACCCGGCGAAGAAGAAGAATCCCGCGATGCAGATCGCGGTCGGCGGGTGCCTGGCGCAGAAGGACCGCTCGGTCATCCGGGACCGTGCGCCCTGGGTCGACGTCGTGTTCGGCACCCACAACCTGCACCGGCTGCCGGTCCTGCTGGAGCGGGCCCGGCACAACGCCGCCGCCCAGGTGGAGATCGCCGAGGCGCTCGAGGTCTTCCCGAGCAGCCTGCCGGCCCGCCGGTCGAGCCAGCATTCGGCCTGGGTCAGCATCAGCGTCGGCTGCGACAACACCTGCACCTTCTGCATCGTGCCGAGCCTGCGCGGCGGCGAGCGCGACCGTCGCCCGGGCGACGTGCTTGCCGAGGTCGAGGCCCTGGTGGCCGAAGGCGCGCTGGAGATCACGCTGCTGGGCCAGAACGTGAACTCCTACGGCCGCTCGCTCGGCGACCCCGGGGCGTTCGCCCGGCTGCTGCGCGCCTGTGGCCGCGTCGAGGGGCTGGAGCGGGTGCGCTTCACCTCTCCGCATCCACGTGACTTCACCGACGACGTCATCGAGGCGATGGCGCTGACGCCGAACGTGTGCCCACAGCTGCACATGCCGCTGCAGTCGGGGTCGGATGCCGTGCTGCGCCGGATGCGGCGCAGCTACCGCCGCGACCGTTTTCTCGGCATCGTCGAACGGGTCCGGGCCGCGATGCCGGATGCGGCGATCACCACCGACATCATCGTGGGTTTCCCGGGCGAGACGGAGGCGGACTTCGCCGACACCCTCGACCTCGTCCGCACTGCGCGCTTCGCCGGCGCCTTCACCTTCAAGTACTCCCCGCGGCCCGGAACGCCGGCCGCCGAGATGGACGGCGAGGTCGACCCCGCCGTCGTCTCGGAGCGCTATGAGCGTCTCGCCGCCCTGCAGGACGAGATGTCGTGGGCGGGTAACCGCGCGCAGGTCGGGCGGCGGGTCGAGATCCTCGTCTCCGAGGGTGAGGGGCGGAAGGACTCCGAGACCGGCCGACTGTCCGGCCGTGCGCGGGACGGGCGGCTCGTGCACCTGCTGGTGACCGGTCCGCACGCCGAGGACGGCGTCGTCCGCCCCGGGGACGTCATCGAGACCGTGGTGACCAGGGGTGCACCGCATCACCTCACCGCCGACGGCCCGTTGCTCTCCCACCGGAGGACGAGGGCCGGCGACGCCTGGGCGGCCGCCCGGTCCCGTGGCGCTGCGGGCGACCGAACCACGGGCGACGGCACTGCGGTCGACGGCACTGCGGTCGACGGCACTGCGGGTGAGGGCGCCGCGGGTGACGGCACCGCGGGCGCGGCGGGCGGCGCGGGGCGCCCGGCGGTGGCCCTCGGCATGCCGACGATGCGGCCGAGCAGCCCAGCCTCCCGGTGACCCTGATCGCGGCGGCTGTCTGCCCGCATCCACCACTGCTGGTGCCTGAGGTCGCCGGCGTCGACCCGATCGAAGCCCGCGATCACGCCGTGTCGGCGGTGAGCCGGCTGTGTGCGCTCGGCCCGGACCGGATCGTGCTCGTCGGTGACGACGTCCGCGATGCCGTCTACGACGAGACCTCGACCGGATCACTCGCCGGCTTCGGTGTCGATCTCACCATCCCGCTCGGCGAGCCCGCGCCGCCGATCCCGGGGGCCGCGACAGGCGGGGCGGGCGGCGGGTGCCGGATGCTGCCGCTCTCACTGACCGTCGGGGCCTGGCTGCTGCATGAGGTGGGATGGGCCGGCGCCCGGGCGGCCCGCGGTGTGCCCGCGACGACCACTCCGCAGGCCGCTGCCGCGCTCGGCGCCCACCTCGTCGCGGCCGCGGAGGCGGACGGGTCCCGGCTGGCGCTCCTGGTCATGGGCGATGCCAGCGCCCGGCGGACGGTCCGGGCACCGGGGAGCCTCGACCCACGGGCCGCGGCCCACGACGCGGCCGTCGCCGCCGCGCTCGCCGGGGTGGACACCGACGCGCTGCTGGCGCTCGATCCGGAGCTGGCACGGGACCTGCTCGCGCCTGGGCGGGCGTCCTGGCAGGTCCTGGCCGGTGCGGTCCGCCGCGCGACCGCCGCCGCTCCGGCCGGCGAGGAGGCCCGCCCCGTGGACGCGGCTCTGGTAGACGCGGTTCCGGTAGACGCGGCTCCGGCGGGCCCAGCCGCCGGGTGGGTGAGCCGGGTCCACTACGACGATGCTCCGTTCGGCGTCGGCTACCTGGTGGTCGGCTGGGAACGTGCGGGCGGTGCGGGCTCGGCCGAGCAGGGAGGACGACCTCCCGCGGGGAGTGGGCGGTGACCGCGCGCCGCGGGCCGGTCGTCGCCGTCGTGGGGCCGACGGGGGCCGGCAAGAGCGACTGGGCGGTCGAGATCGCACTGGACCTCGGCGGCGAGATCGTCAACGCCGACTCGATGCAGCTCTACCGGGGGATGGACATCGGAACGGCCAAGATCCCCGAGGGGGAGCGTCGCGGCGTCCCGCACCATCTTCTCGACATCTGGGACGTGACCCACCCGGCCGACGTCGCCAGCTACCAGGCTGACGCGCGCGCCACCGTTGACCGCCTGCTTGCGGCGGGCCGGGTCCCGGTCATCGTCGGGGGCTCCGGTCTGTACGTGCGGGCCGTCCTGGACGATCTCTCGTTCCCCGGCACGGACCCGGTGGTGCGGGCGCGGCTGGAGCAGGAGCTGGCCGAGGTGGGGCCGGGCCCGCTGCACGACCGGCTGGCCGCGCTGGTGCCGGCCGCGGCGGCGGCGATCCTGCCGAGCAACGGGCGGCGCGTCGTGCGTGCCCTGGAAGTGGTGGAGCTGACCGGCACCTTCGTGGCGACCCTGCCGGAGCACCGGTCGGTGTACGACGTCGTCCAGGTCGCCCTGGACCGCCCGGATCTCGACGAGCGGATCGCCCACCGGGTCGAGGTCATGTGGCAGGCGGGGCTTGTGGAGGAGGTCGAGGGGCTGGTCTCGCGCGGTCTGCGGGACGGTCGGACGGCATCGCGGGCCCTCGGGTACGCGCAGGTCCTGGCCGTGCTGGACGGCGCAATGGATTCCATGGCCGAGGCCAAACAGGCCACAACAAGCGCTACCAGGCGTTTCGCCCGTCGGCAAAGGTCCTGGTTCCGGCGTGATCCGCGGATATCCTGGTTCGCGTCTCCGGACCTCGCCGCTGTGCGACGTCTGGTGAGTTCACTCTGACGTGTGGCCGGCCTCGTGCCGCGGGAGCTTGGCTGATCGGTCCCCGGGTCCCCCCGGGTCTCCTGGCTCGGCGCCCGGCCCGTCCCGGCGTCTGGGGAGTCCGCTGTGACCGCGCTCGACCTTGCGATGGTTCCCGCGCTGTACGCCTCGTTCGACGACGGCACGCTGCGGCTGCACTACCAGCCCGACGTGGACCTGCGTAACGGCTCGGTGCCCGGTATGCGGGCGCATCCCCGCTGGGCGCATCCTGATCTCGGCCTGCTCGGCCCCGCGGACTTCATGTCCGTCGCCAGTGCCGCGGGGCTCGTCGGCCAGGTGCACCAGTGGGTGCTGCGGATGGCGGTGATCGAGGCACGTACCTGGCACCGGATGGCCGCAGGCACCGCGGTGCGCCCGCCGAGGCTGTGGGTGCGGGTGGAGAGCGGCCAGCTGGACCGGCCCGACTTCGTCAGCGAGATCGAGCGGCTGGTGATCGGGCGTTCGCTTCCGCCCGGCGCGGTCGGCCTGCAGTTCACCGAGGACACCCTGGCCTTCGCTCCACCCGGTCTGCCTCGGCTGCTCGGCCAGCTGCGGGCGATGGGGGTCGCGGTGGGCGTCGACTCCTTCGGCACCTGGTACGGGTCGCTGTCGACCCTCGACCAGCTCCCGCTGGACCTGGTCCGGATCGACGGGCGGTTCCTGCGCGCGACGATCCGCGACCTGGAGGGCCAGTCCGCCTTCGCGGCCATGGTGGGGATCGCGCACCGGCGGCGCATGGTCGTGGTCGCCGAGGGCGTGGACACGGCGGGGCTGGCGGCCGCCGTCGACCGGATGGACTGCGACCGGGTCTCCGGGCCGCTGTTCTGCCCGCCGGTACCGGTGGAGGAAGCTCGGCTGATCGCGCT
This sequence comes from Parafrankia sp. FMc2, assembly GCF_041008525.1. Taxonomy (NCBI): domain Bacteria; kingdom Bacillati; phylum Actinomycetota; class Actinomycetes; order Frankiales; family Frankiaceae; genus Parafrankia; species Parafrankia sp. FMc2. The sequence continues at coordinate 38,201 of NZ_JBFLUG010000024.1, forward strand.
CGGCCGGGGGCGGCCGGACCGCTGGTACAAGCCGTCCGCCGAGTCCTGGGGGCACGGCGGCCCGCGCTCGGCCGACGGTCCCGGCGGATCGCCGCACGACCCGCTGAACGGACGTCCGGCCGGTTACGGACAGGGCGCCCGCCCGCGGGCAGCGGCTGCAGGTGCGGGCGTCTGACGCCGTACGATCGCGGCGTGCGGTACGTCAAGGGACACGGAACGGGCAACGACTTCGTCATCCTGCCGGACGCCGACGGTGATCTCGAGCTACCCGCCGCGTTGGTGCGGGCACTGTGTCACCGGGGCACCGGAATCGGCGCGGACGGTGTGCTGCGGGTGGTCCTCTCGGCGGCCGAGCCCGCAGCGGAGCAGTTCCGGGGCGAGGCCCGCTGGTTCATGGACTACCGCAACGCCGACGGCTCCGTCGCCGAGATGTGCGGCAACGGGATCCGGGTCTTCGCCCGCTATCTCGTGGATGCCGGCTACGAGGCCGCCGGCACCCTGCTCATCGCCACCCGGGCGGGTCTGCGCACCGTGGAGGTGCCACCGGCCGGGGATGTCAGCGTCGACATGGGGCCGCCCGAGTTCGCCCCCGGTCCGGTGCCGGTCACCGTCGTGGGCCGGGAGTTCGCCGCTGTGCCGGTTTCGATGGGCAACCCGCACGCGGTCTGCTTCGCCGACGACCTCGGGCCCGCCCAGTTGGCCGGCTTGGACCTGCGGGCGCCCGTCTACCCCGCCGAGATCTTCGCCGACGGTGTGAACGTCGAGGTCGTCGTGCCGACGCCGGGCGGGGTCGCGATGCGGGTGTTCGAGCGGGGCGTCGGCGAGACGGCCTCCTGCGGCACCGGCGCGTGCGCGGTCGCGGTCGCCTGGGCCGCCCGTCAGGGTGGCGGGCCGCCCGCCGAGGTCCAGGTCGACCTGCCCGGCGGGCGGCTGACCGTCGGCTGGGACGAACGGACGGTGGTCCTGCGCGGCCCGGCCGTGCTGGTGTCCGATGGTGTCCTGCGCCCCGAGTGGCTGCGGCTGGTGGCCGGGTCGCTGGGTGCCGATGCCGCCACCGCTGATCCCGCCGGCGCGGAGGCGGCCCCGTCGGCCGCCGGGCGGGCGGCGGCGGGGGTGTAGTCCGTCCCGGGACCCGTCCGACAAAGGGTTCGCGGTCACGGGCGCCTCGTGTCACTCTGGGGTTGTGGATGTTCCGCTGGCGGTCCGACGGGCCGCGGCGGAACCGGCTGCTCCGTCCCGTCCGGGACGGGCTGGAATGACACGGTCACCGGACCGCGTTGAGAACGGATGGTATGAGTCTTCCCGCTGACGCCGTGAGGGCGTCCACCCGGTACCTGCACCAGAGTTCCGACCGCGACGGCGACGGTGTGGTCGTTCTCGACGACACCCCCGACGGCTTCTCCTTCTTCGACGAGCAGGGCGACGGCTTCGACCTGGAGGAGCGCGGCGCGCTGCGCCGCGTCCCGGGCCTCACCACCGAGCTCGAGGACGTCTCCGAGGTCGAGTACCGCCAGCTCCGCCTGGAGCAGGTCGTGCTGATCGGCGTGTGGACGTCCGGTTCGCTGACCGAGGCCGAGGCGTCGATGACCGAGCTGGCCGCGTTGGCAACCACCGCGGGGTCGGAGGTTCTCGACGCGCTGGTCCAGCGCCGCGACCGGCCCGACGCGGCGACGTTCGTCGGCTCCGGCAAGGCCCGGGAGCTGGCGGAGATCGTCCAGGCGACCGGCGCGGACACGGTGATCTGCGACGGTGAGCTGACCCCGGGTCAGCTACGCCAGCTCGAAGAGGTCGTCAAGGTCAAGGTGATCGACCGGACGGCGCTCATTCTGGACATCTTCGCCCAGCACGCGACCTCCCGCGAGGGCAAGGCCCAGGTCGAGCTCGCGCAGCTCCAATACATGCTTCCGCGGCTGCGTGGCTGGGGTGAGTCGATGTCCCGGGCCGCCGCCAGCAGCGGTGGCCGCGCACCGATCGGAACCCGCGGGCCCGGCGAGACGAAGATCGAGACCGACCGTCGGCGGCTGCGCGCGCGCATCGCGAAACTGCGCCGCGAGCTGACCGGCATGGCCACCGTGCGGGCGACGAAGCGGTCGGCCCGTCGGCGCGGCGCGATCCCGTCGGTCGCGATCGCCGGCTACACCAACGCCGGGAAGTCCTCGCTGCTCAACCGGCTGACCGGAGCCGGCGTGCTGGTCGAGGACGCCCTGTTCGCCACCCTTGATCCGACCGTGCGACGGGCGACCCTGCCTGACGGGCGGGTGTTCACCCTGGCCGACACGGTCGGCTTCGTCCGGCACCTGCCGCACCAGATCGTCGAGGCCTTCCGCTCGACACTGGAGGAGGTCGTGGACGCCGAGCTCGTCCTGCACGTGGTGGACGGTGCGGCACCGGACCCGATGGGTCAGATCAACGCGGTCCGCGAAGTCCTCGCCGAGATCGATGCGGCCGGGGTGCCGGAGCTCATCGTGGTCAACAAGGTCGACGCGGTCGATCCGACCACGCTCGCGGTGCTGCGCCAGGCGGTGCCGGACGCCGTCTTCGTGTCGGCGCGCTCCGGGGCGGGCCTGGCGGACCTGGTCGAGGCGCTCTCGGCGCGGATCCCGCACCCGGAGGTCGAGATGTCGTTGCTGGTGCCCTACACCCGCGGCGACCTCGTCTCCCGCATCCACCGGGACGGCGAGGTGCTGAGTATCGAGCACACCGGCACGGGCACGGAGGTGGCCGCGCGAGTGCCGGTGGACCTGGCTGCCGAACTGGAGCCTTTCCGCGCCGAGGTACATGCCGTGGCCGGCTGACCGACCCCGGTAGCCCGGTGGCCGAGTGGCCTCGGCTGGCGGACTGCCCTTGGCTGGTGGAGTGCCCCTGGCTGGCGGAGTGCCCTCAGTCGCGGAGCCTGCGCCGCCCCGGGCATCCTCGCTCTCGCGAAGGTGCCCGGGCTGCGGCCCGGGGAGCCGTGCCGAACCGGGCGTAGCGGGCCCGGGAGGCCACTCAGGGGCACGGCCGGGGGTCCCGGCTCTCCGGGGGCCGCCCCCGCCCCGGGTGACTCAGACCCGGCGCATCACGGCGACGATCCGGCCCAGAATCGTCGCGTCCTCGGCCGGGATGTCAGAGAAGGCCGGGTTCTCCGGCGCCAGCCACACGCGGCCGTCGCGCTGCCGGAAGCGCTTGACGGTCGCCTCGCCGTCGATCATCGCGGCGACGATCTCGCCGTTGTCCGCCACCGGCTGCTGCCGCACGACGACGTAGTCGCCGTCGCAGATCGCGGCGTTGATCATCGACTGGCCCACCACCCTGAGCAGGAACAGCGTGCCCTCCCCGACGATCTCCTTCGGGAGCGGGAAGACGTCCTCGATGGCCTGCTCGGCAAGGATGGGCCCGCCGGCGGCGATTCGCCCCACCAGGGGGACGTAGGTCGGCGTGCCCCCCTCCACCGCCACGGCCCCGGTCTCCCCGCCGGGCCGGCCGGCGATGGCTGCGCGGGCTCGGGCGCCTGTCTTCTGCCCGCCGATCGGCAGCACCTCCATGGCCCGCGGGCGGTTCGGGTCGCGCCGCAGATAGCCCTTCTCCTGGAGCACCTTGAGCTGGTGCGCGACGCTGCTGGTGCTGGTCAGACCAACAGCCTCGCCGATCTCCCGGACGCTCGGGGGGTATCCGCGCCGCTCCACCGCGGTCCGGATAACCTCGAGAACCTTCTTCTGTCGCTGTGTGAGGCCCGAGGCGTCCGCGGGGCCGTCGGGAAGATCCCGGACGTTGCCGCGGGCTTCGCCTCGGCGGGTACCCCGTCCCTGGCTGGTCATCGCCTACCGCTCTCCCTGTCGATGCTTCCCCGCCGCGGGCCACCCCGACGGCGGTTTCTCCCTGGCCGGGTGGTCGGTGCCCCCGGCTCGTTGCGAGCCACCCGGTCGATCTCTCGTTTTGTCCTATTAGTAACTTCTGACCGGTTCGGCGTGGTTCTTTCGTGCCCGGTTCATCTCGCACGATCGTCCACAACTGATCGTCCTTGACGGTAGTCGGACGGTCGCCGAATCTCAAACGTCTGTTCGAGCGTGTCGGGGGAAGTGTGCGTGGCGGCCGTGTAAGAATCGCTCAGGCGTTCGATCGAACGTATGTTCGAGCCTGGGAGGTTGGCGTGGCCGACGGCAAGCGTGTGACCAGTGGCAGGGTGCCGGTCGGGTCGGGGTTTCGGAGATCCCGCGATCGCATGGCACGTCAGACCGCAGGTACGGGCGGCGCCGTCGCGACGGGGCGGGGAGTGCGCGGGTGCCGGGGCGCCGCGGTCGGCGGTGTCGCCGTCCGGGGCCGTGCGGTGCGGGGGATGGCGGCGCGTGGTGCCGACCGACGGCGCGCCAGCGGTGCGCGTCGCCAGCAGTGTCCCGGCCGTGGTCCTTCCGATGTGGCGGCAGTGACCGGCGGCGGCTCGGTGGGCGGCGCTGTCGACGCGGCCCGGAAGCCGCCGGCGTTGCCCGGGCAGCGGGAGGCCGCGGGGGCGCGGGTCATCGAGATGCCCGGGCTGGCCTGGCGGGCACTGGCCGTCGGGCATCCGGTGCGGGGGGCTGATCGGCGTCCTGTGCCGGGCGCGCCGGAGCGCCTCCCGGAGCTCTCGGAACAGTCCGGCCCACTGGCGGGCTGGGAGTACGCGAGCGGCCAGGAGGCCGACGAGGGCTACGGCGAACACCTCGGCAGATCTGCCCGGTGGCAGCACGAGGAGTGGTCGGGCTGGGAGGCGGCGGCCGACGAGGCGGGGCCGCTCGTTCCCCCGTGCCCGGCACGGCGCGGCGGGCAGCGATCCGCATCTGGACCGGGCGGGCGACTGCGGGGTCACGCCGGCCCGCGTGCACGGCCCCGACCGCGGCCGAGGCGCCGGTCGCAGCCACCACTGCGGCTGACCAGGCGGGGGCGGGTTGTCCTCGGGCTCCTGGCGAGCATGGTCCTCGGCGTGGCCTTCTCCGCGGTGCTGGTCACCTCGTCGCAGGCCTTCACCGGCACGCCGGTGGCCTACGAGACCCACCGGGTCCTGCCCGGGGAGACGCTCTGGGAGATCGCGCGCGGGATCGACCCCGATGCCGACACCCGCGAGGTCGTGGGTCAGCTCATGGCGCTGAACGGCCTTCCGACCGCGGCGCTCCTGCCGGGCCAGCGGCTTCGGCTGCCCTGAGCGCGCGCCTCGCCGCTGGCTGTGCCCGCCTGGGTCCTGGCTCGTGGATTCTGGACACGCCGATGGGGGCGGTGTCGGAACTGTCTGGGGTGTGCGCTACGGTTGACCACAACATCTTGTAGTTACAAAGCGGTAAGTCATCCACAGGTTGTGCACCGGTATCCACAGGTCCCTGAGCGGGCCCCCGTTGTCGGGCGGCTCGTCGAGGGCGGCGGCGACCAGCCGGAGGTGCTCCGCGCGCGGCCGTGCAGGTCCGCCGGAGTAGGAGAGGAACGAGCTGTGCGGTGTCCCTTCTGCAGGCATTCCGACAGCCGCGTCGTGGACAGCAGGGAGGCCGAGGAGGGCGCCGCCATCCGGCGGCGGAGATCGTGCTCGGCGTGTGGCCGCCGGTTCACCACGATGGAGGAGGCCTCATTGCGGGTGCGCAAGCGTAGCGGTGCCACCGAGCCGTTCAGTCGGGCGAAGGTGATCGTCGGCGTGCGTAAGGCCTGCCAGGGGCGGCCCGTCCGGTCGGACGACCTCGCTCTGCTCGCCGAACGGGTCGAGGAGACAGTGCGTGCCTCCGGCTCCGCCGAGGTGGCCGCGGAGGATGTCGGTCGGGCGATCCTGGGCCCGCTCCGGGAGCTCGACGAGGTCGCCTACCTGCGGTTCGCCTCCGTCTACCTGGCCTTCGAGTCGCTTGGCGACTTCGAGGATGCGATCGCGGCGCTGCGTGCTGACGCGAGCCAGGCGCCAGGCCCCCGCGGAGAGCGCCCCGCGGCGGCTGCCCTGAGCACCGCCGCGGCGGCCGACCAGAACACCGCGGTGCCCGCCGGCCGGCCGCGCCTGCCGACGGCGTCCGCCCTCCAGGCGGCCTCCGGCCCCTGAACCGTCACCGCCAGCCGTCGCTGGCACCGACCCGGCGTCGGTGCCAGCGACGGCTGGCGGTGAGAACCCGGCTGCCGGGGCCAGACCTGGGCCTGGGCCCGGCAGCGGCGCGTGGTGACTCGCAGATGAGGGCGGCCCGCCGCGCGCATCGGTTCCGCGAACCCGAGCCGATGACTGACCGAGGCTCGCGCGGGCTGGCTTTCCATGGCCAGCGCGTAGCAGCCCGTGGGCCCGCTCCCGCCAGGTGGTCGGGGTCCCTGTGCCTCTCCGGCGGCGAGGTGGATCCGTGACGCTCCACCGGCCAGGGAGCAACCCACGGCGGGCGTATCACTGACGTCATACCCGCCCCGCCGTGTCCCCGCGTCACCACGACCACGTCCGCCAGTTACTGCCACAGATCCCACGAGTGCATCCAGCCGATCGGCGACCAGGCTGATCCGGCTGTTCCGCTGTGCCTTCCTGCCCGTTCGGAGCGGATCCGACCGCGCCCGGACGGGGCAGGTAGGCACCGCGGCCACTGTTGAACCTGTTCGAGAGCGAAGACGAGGAGTGCCATGACCGAGACCCGCGGCAAGGGGAGCAGGTCGGCTGCGAAGGTGGCCGGGCTGAAGATCCGGCGGGTTCGCACCACGCCGGGCGTCCACCCCTACGACGAGGTCGAGTGGGAGTCCCGGGACGTCGTCATGACGAACTGGCGGGACGGTTCGGTCAACTTCGAGCAGCGCGGGGTCGAGTTCCCGGTCGCCTGGTCGGTCAACGCGTCCAACATCGTGGCCAGCAAGTACTTCCGCGGCGCGGTCGGCACGCCCGAGCGGGAGTCGTCGCTGCGCCAGCTCATCGACCGGGTCGTGCACCGCTACGGCATGGCTGGCCGCGAGCACGGGTACTTCGTGTCGGAGAACGACGCGGAGATCTTCGAGCACGAGCTGACCTGGATGCTGCTGCACCAGGTCTTCAGCTTCAACTCCCCGGTCTGGTTCAACGTGGGGACCCCGGCGCCGCAGCAGGTCTCGGCCTGTTTCATCCTTGCGGTCGACGACACGATGGAGTCGATTCTCAACTGGTACCGCGAAGAGGGGCTGATCTTCAAGGGTGGGTCCGGCGCGGGTCTCAACCTGTCCCGCATCCGCTCGTCGAAGGAGCTGCTCTCCTCCGGCGGGACGGCGTCCGGCCCGGTCAGCTTCATGCGCGGCGCCGACGCGTCGGCGGGGACGATCAAGTCCGGTGGCGCGACCCGCCGGGCCGCGAAGATGGTCGTCCTCGACGTCGACCACCCCGACATCGTCGAGTTCGTCGAGACGAAGGCACGGGAGGAGGACAAGATCCGCGCGCTGCGCGACGCCGGCTTCGACATGGACCTCGGCGGGCGTGACATCGCCTCGGTGCAGTACCAGAACGCCAACAACTCGGTGCGGGTCAACGACGAGTTCATGCGCGCCGTCGTCGACGGGACGTCCTTCGACCTGCGGGCCCGCCTCGACAACCGGGTGATCGAGTCGGTGGACGCCCGTGGGCTGTTCACCACGATCGCCAAGGCGGCCTGGGAGTGCGCCGATCCGGGTATCCAGTACGACGGCACGATCAACGACTGGCACACCTGCCCGGAGTCCGGCCGGATCTCGGCGTCGAACCCGTGCTCGGAGTACGTCCACCTCGACAACTCCAGCTGCAACCTGGCCTCGCTGAACCTGATGAAGTTCCTGCGGCCGGACCGCACCTTCGACGCTGAGGCGTTCGTCTCCGCGGTCGAGCTGATCATCACCGCGATGGACATCTCCATCTGCTTCGCGGACTTCCCGACGCCCGAGATCACCGCGGTGACCCGGGCCTACCGCCAGCTCGGCATCGGCTACGCCAACCTGGGCGCGCTGCTCATGGCGAGCGCCCGGGCCTACGACTCCGAGGGCGGGCGCGCCCTCGCCGCGGCGATCACCTCGTTGATGACGGCGACCGCCTACCGCCGCTCGGCCGAGCTCGCCGGCACCGTCGGCGCCTACGAGGGCTTCGCCCGCAACGCCGACGCGCACCGCCGTGTCGTGCGCAAGCACAGCGCGGCGAACGACTCCGTGCGGCCCGTTCACTCCGAGGACGCCCGGCTGATCGCCGCCGCCTCGCGGGAGTGGGAGCGGGCGCTGGCGGTGGGGGAGAAGAACGGCTGGCGCAACGCCCAGGTCAGCCTGCTGGCCCCGACCGGGACGATCGGGCTGGCGATGGACTGCGACACCACCGGCATCGAGCCGGACCTCGCCCTGGTCAAGATGAAGAAGCTGGTCGGCGGCGCCAGCATGAAGATCGTGAACCAGACCGTCCCGGCGGCGCTGCGGGCGTTGGGCTACCCGGAGGAGACGATCGAGGCGATCGTCGAGTACATCGCCGAGCACGGGCACGTCATCGACGCACCCGGCCTGCGCCCGGAGCACTACGAGGTCTTCGACTGCGCGATCGGTGACCGCGCGATCAGCCCGATGGGGCACGTCCGGATGATGGCGGCGGTCCAGCCGTTCCTCTCGGGCGCGATCTCGAAGACGGTGAACATGCCGGCCACCGCCACGATCGCCGATGTCGAGGAGATCTACCTGGAGGGCTGGCGCCTTGGCCTGAAGGCGTTGGCGATCTACCGGGACAACTGCAAGGTCGGCCAGCCGCTGACCGACGTCAGGGGCGCGAAGCGGGACGCCGACGCGGCCGAGGCCCTCGCCGCGGCCAGCACCGCGGCGGCGGCCACCGCCGGCACCGCACCAGGCACCGCGCTCGGCATCGCCGCCGGCGCCGGTGCCGCCGGCCTGGCGCCCGGAGTTCCGCACTGGCCGGCCGGGCCGGGTGAGCACCGTCCGGTGCGGCGCCGGCTGCCCAAGAAGCGCCCGTCGCAGACCGTCTCGTTCAGCGTCGGCGGCGCCGAGGGCTACATGACCGCGGGCTCCTACCCCGATGACGGCCTCGGCGAGGTCTTCATCAAGATGTCGAAGCAGGGATCGACACTCGCCGGGGTGATGGACGCCTTCTCCATCGCGATCTCCATCGCGCTGCAGTACGGGGTCCCGCTGGAGGCCTACGTCAGCAAGTTCATCAACATGCGGTTCGACCCCGCGGGCATGACCGACGACCCGGACGTTCGGATCGCTCAGTCGATCATGGATTACCTGTTCCGCCGGCTGGCTCTGGACTACCTCAGCGAGGAGCAGCGCGAGGAGCTGGGCATCCTGTCCGCCTCCGAGCGCACGAGGCGGCTGTCGGACCAGCCCGCCGCACCGGTCGAGCCGGAGATCGACATCGACGCGCTGCGGACGTCCGCGCCGGTGGAGGGTGCTCCGGCGGGAGCGGGCGCACCGGCCGCCGCCGTCGGTGCCGGCGCGGTGCCGGCCGAGCCGGCACCGTCAGCCGGCGTCGAGGCCCTTGCCGGACCGACTGCCGGTGGTGGGCCGGAACTGGTGGTGCGCGAGCTGCGAGCCACCATGCCGGGCGGCTCGCTCACCGCGCAGACGGTGGTCGACGCGCCGCTGTGCTTCACCTGCGGCGTGAACATGCGGCCGGCGGGGAGCTGCTACGTCTGCGAGCAGTGCGGTTCGACCAGCGGCTGCAGCTGACACCGCACGTCGCGGCACAGGTGATCTTCCCGGGTGGGCGCGTTCCCGCGCCTGCCCGGGAGATCGGCCGGGTCAGCGTGGGGGGTGGGTGGCGAGGATGTCGACGAGCAGGGCCGCCGTCCAGGAGAAGCGGTTGCTGCCGGCGCCCGAACCGTCCAGCGGGGAGTAGTACTCGAACATCGAGCCGGACGAGCGGATCACGTCGACGGTGTTCCGGCGGATGGCGTCGGCGGCCTCGCGGCGGCCGTAGCGGTCCAGCCCGTCGGCGATCAGCCAGTTCATGTTGACCCAGACCGGGCCCTGCCAGTAGCAGCGGGGCAGGAAGGCGGGGTCGTCGGTCGGCACACTGGCGATGCCGTACTTCGCCCAGTACCGCGGCGACATGAGCTGCTCGACCATGCCGTCGACCTCGCTGTCCGGCACGACGCCGGCGTACAGCGGAAGGAAACTGGCGATCGTGGGGTGAGGCAGCAGGCCGCCGGTGCGGAAGTCGCGGCTGAGGTAGAGACCATCCGACCACAGATCGTTCATCGCGGCCCGGGTTCGCCGCATCGACCGGGCCAGCCAGCGCGGCACCGGGAAGCCGGCCTCCTCGGCGATCGTCACGAGGTGCTCGTTCGCGCGGATGAGGATGGCGTTGAAGGCGACGTCCTGCACCAGCGGGACGAAGGTGTTCCGGATGGTCCGGAACTCGTACCGGCTGCGCCGCAGCTCGCGGACGATCCGGTAGAGGGTGAACAGGTCCGCGGAGGTCAGCCGCTCGTCCGGCGGAACCTCCTTGGAGTCACGGCGCAGCGCGTCGAGCGCGTCGTCGCTGTTGATCCGGCGCAGCGCCCGCACCGTGCGCGGCGCCACCGGCTTGGTCATCTCCATCCAGGTGGGCGTGTTGTCCATCCCGGACTCCCACGAGTGCACCAGCGTGACCAGCCCGGTGTCGTCCGGGTCGCGCTCGCGGTAGAGCCACTCGTGGAACCGCATCAGTCCCGGCACGAGCCGTCGGTAGAAGGTGACCCGCTCGTCGCGGCTCATGGCCTCGCCGACCCGGACCGCCGCCTCCGCGATCATCGGCGGCTGGGTGACGCCGGTCGACTGGACTCCGCCGGCGGTGGTGCACACCCGGTCGCACCGCCAGCGCTGCGGGCCCGCGTGGTAGTAGTCGGACGTCTCCGCGAAGATGACGTGCGGGATCATGCCACCGGGCCACTGCCCCCGAAGCAGGGAGAGCAGTTCGGCCGCGGCCCGTGCCGGGTCGAGGTGGCGCAGTCCGATCGCGATGAAGCAGCTGTCCCACAGCCACTGGTGCGGGTAGAGCGTGGGCGACGGGCGAGTGATGTCCCCGAGGTCGTTCGCGCGCAGGACCCCGATGGCCGTCTCGCGCAGCGCTGCCAGGTCGGCGGGCAGCGCGACCTCCCCGGCGGGCGGCGCCACCGTGGTGCCAGCACCGGCCCCGGTCGCACCCGGCGTGGCGGGTGTCACATCGGGCGGGTCGGCGGGGGCCGGTATGCCGGCGGGCACAGCGGTGCCGATGCCGGCGGCGGCCCCGCGTGACCGGTTGGTGCCTGTCGCCGGCACCGGAGGGGGACCGGCGGCCGAGCCGGTCGGCGTCCCCGGCGGCGCCGCGGCAGGGGTGGCATCACGCGCGACGGGCGGCATGATCGGGCTGGACGAGGACGGCGCGGGCATCGGGGAAACCGACATCGTGAGAGAGTAGCGGTTACACGCCGTGCTCGCCTGGCGGGGGCCGCCGGTGTGGTCCGCCCCACGCAAGATGATTGCGCCTGAGCTACGGGTGCGTTGCGACACGTTTGTCGTCCCCCCTGCCACGCAGGGAAAAGTCCGGTTCGGTGGTCATGCGTGATGTCACGGCGCGGCCCGCGGAGCCCGCCGGAGGTGGGGGTGGCCGGTGGGGCCAGGGCGCCGCAACCCGGCAGATCAACTACCTAGAGTGACGACCGGGTGGTTGGTGTGGAGGTCTCCTCGGAGTTGGCCCCTGGGCGGCGTCCGGTGTGCGGCCGGAGTCGGCTGCTCGGCGGGATCCCGACGGGACGCCCCGGGCGCGATGCTGCGAACGCCTTTCCGTGGGCCCGGCGTGGACTCGTGGCGCGGGAGTGTGAGGGGCGGCCCGGCTGGTGCGCGTCGCGCCGGCACCGCTTTCCGAAGTCGCGCAGTGGTGTCGAGGCGGCTGACTGTGGGCCCGCTCACGCGTCCGGAGTCCCTGCTGGGCCCACAGTGGTCTCCACGTGAGCTCTTCGTGGTGCGTGTCACAGTGCTGAACCCGTTTCGCGCGGGCATGCGGGCCCGCATGGCGGGTACCAGACCGGCGGGAACGCCGTTGCGGCGTCCCCTGCCTGCTCGGGGCGCATCCGAATCGAGGCGGCTGTGCGACGGCCTTCGGTTGCGCACCCTCGCCGAAGAGCCGGGAAGGTGACGCCGATCTCTGGATCGAACTCCCTAAAGTGTCATGGTGGCGACTCTCCGCTGTGAAATGTCACTGATAGTCGAGGGACCACCGTGGGAGCCGCCGAGATAGTTGCTCGTTCCCGCCACAGCACGCGATCTGCCAGGTAGTCTTCGCGACAGCGGGTTCAGCGTCCCGAAGGCAGGGGTCTACACTTCTCAGTAGGCCCGGCGATCGCTGACGTCCGGCTGTGCCTGCACGGGAATGGTTACGCCTCTTCGGTCGTTACCTCCACGTGCAAGGAAGTAGACGACCCACCCGCACCGACCATCGGATCTGCCACTGATGACGCTGCCTGCCCTTGAACTAGCCGAGCGCACCGACGAGTCACGCCCGCGTCCGCGGCGTACCCGTCGCTCCGCTTCTCCTGCCCGTAACACTCCGAGCCGCACGCTGGCTGCGGTTCCCGACGAGCTTGACGAGCTCGACGTCTCCGCGGTCGCGGAGCTCATCGCCCGCGGCCGCGAGACCGGTGAGCTCAGCCGCGCCGAGCTCCGTGAGGCCCTTGAGGCCGCGGACATCGGCGTGGAGCTGCTGCCCGCGCTGATCAGTCGGCTGAGCGCCGCCGGCATCGACCTCGTCGAGGAAGAGGATGTCGAGCGCCCCGGGGCCGGTGCCGCACCGACCCGCACCGTCGCCGACCACGCCGGTACGGCGGACCTCGTCCGCATGTACCTGCGCGAGATCGGCAAGGTGCCGCTGCTCAACGCCGCCCAGGAGGTCGAGCTCTCCAAGCGGGTCGAGGCTGGTCTGTTCGCCGAGCACAAGCTCGACACGGACCAGAACCTGCCCGAGGAGCTCCGCCGCGACCTGGGTCGGCTCGTCGCCGACGGCCAGGCTGCCAAGCAGCAGCTGGTCTCCGCCAACCTGCGCCTCGTGGTGTCGGTGGCGAAGAAGTACAGCGGCCGCGGCATGACCCTGCTGGACCTCGTCCAGGAGGGGAACCTGGGCCTCATCCGCGCGGTCGAGAAGTTCGACTACGCGAAGGGCTACAAGTTCTCGACCTACGCCACCTGGTGGATCCGCCAGGCCATCGGCCGCGCGCTGGCCGACCAGGCCCGGACGATCCGCATCCCGGTGCACGTGGTCGAGCAGATCAACAAGATCACCCGGCTGCAGCGCCAGCTCGTCTCGACCCTCGGCCGCGAGCCGACGGACGAGGAGCTCGCGTTCGAGCTGGACATGCCGATCGAGCAGGTCGTCGAGCTGCGCCGCTACGCGCAGGACACGGTGAGCCTGGAGACGTCCGTCGGCGACGATGGCGACTCCGTGCTCGGCGACTTCATCGAGGACTCCGACGCGACCTCCCCGGCCGACGCCGCCTCCTACGGCGCGATGCAGGATGAGATCGACAACGTCCTCGGCGCGCTGAACCCGCGTGAGCGCGAGGTGATGCGGCTGCGCTTCGGGCTCGCCGACGGCAAGCAGCACACGCTTGCCGAGGTGGGTAACCGACTCGGCCTGACCCGTGAGCGCATCCGTCAGATCGAGCGCGACACGCTGAGGGAGCTGCGCAAGCCCGCCGTTGCCGGCAGGCTGCGCGAGTTCCTCGACTGAGGATCGGTCGTCTGGGACGAGGTCGTCTGGTGGGCGGCGGCAACGCGGGCCGGCGCCCACAGCAGGCCGGAGCAGGGGCAGCCGCGCCGCTCCGGTAAAGGGTGGTGGGAAGCCGGATCCTCGCTGAGGCGAGGATCCGGCTCTTCCATTTCCCGCGGCCTCGCGGCCTCGCGGCCTCCCACGGCTCCCCACGTTCTGTGGTCTCGCGAGACCCCCTCCCCGGACGGCGGGTCAGGGCGGGTCAGCCCGGACAGGCGGGTCAGGGCGCGGGGCGCAGTCCGGACGGGATGAGCGCCGGGAAGGCGACGTCCCCGACGGCGAAAGCGCCGGCAGCGGTCGCCCGGGCCCATTCACGCTGCCACCACCAGCCGGGAAAGCGGCCCAGCCGGGTCTGGTAGAGCCACGCGCCTGTCGGGTCCCCCCAGACGAACACGGGCATCGACGGCAGCGGTGCCGTCACGACGAGCTCGCCGCCGGTGTCCGCCCGGTCGGTGACCCGTACCGCGCAACCCAGCGCCGGCCCGGCCTCGCCGGCCCTTACCGGCTCCGTCGGCAGCGCCAGAATCAGCGCCGTACCGAGTTCAACGCTGCCACTCATGGCTGTGAAGGCCACTGACGGGCTCACCGCCTCGTACACCCACGCCGCCGCGTCGGGAGCGAACGGGGCTCCGAACGCTCCGACCGTCCGCAGCAGGGAGAGGTCCGCGAGGGCCGCCGGCACGAGCCCGCTGTCCCGGCAGGCCTCCACGAACGCCGCGGCCAGCCCCAGGCAGGTCACCTCGATCGCTTCGGTGAGCCGCCACAGGATCGACAGGTCCGGATGGGCCGGACTGCCGTCGTACAGGACGATCGTCGTGCCCGTGAGCAGCCCGGAGACCAGGTAGTGCCACATCACCTCGCCCGTGGTGGCCTGCCAGCACAGGCGGTCGGCCGGCCCCAGGTCCAGGTGCATGGCCAGCGATTTCAGGTGCTCCAGCAGGATGCCGCCGTGCCCGTGGACGACCGGCCGCGGCTGGCTGCCGGCTTCGGCGGTGAAGAGGATCCACAGCGGCGCGTCGAACGGCAGCCGGGCGAAGACCAGCTCCTCCTCGACGGCGAGCAGATCATCCCAGGACCGCAGCGCGGGCACCCCGGCCCCGGCCGCCCGGCCGAGCGCGTCGGAGGTCAGATAGGGGATCACGACCGTCGCCGCCAGGTTGGGTAGCCGTCGGCCGAGGTGCGCCAGCGGTTCCAGGGAGTCGAAGACCTGGCCACCACGGGTGTACCCGTCGACGCCGATCAGCACCCGCGGGGTGATCGGGGCGAACCGGTCGGCGAGCCCCTCGGGCGCCGCGTCCGGCGGGCAGGAGGCCCAGACCGCCCCGAGACTGGCCGTGGCCAGCATCGCGATCACCGCGTGCGCCGTGTTCGGTACCACCGCGGCGACCCGGTCGCCGGGTCCGACGCCGAGCCGGCGCAGTCCGGCGGCGGCGCGGGCGACCTGCCGGCGCAGGTCGTCCCAGCTGACCACGGCGGTCGCCCCGTCCTCGCGGACGGCGATGATGCCCGGTGCGGCGCCGTGGCGGGTGAGCGCGTTCTCCGCGTAGTTGACGCGCGCGGTGGGGAACCAGCGGGTGCCGGTCATCCCCGCGCCGGTCAGCGGTGGGCCGTCCCCGCGGTCACCTTCGACGGCGCAGAACTCCCAGAGCAGGTCCCAGAAGCGGCCGGGTTCGGTGACCGACCAGTCCTGGAGCGCCGCCGATCCGGCGAGGCGCAGCCCGTGCTCCTCTGCCAGCCATCCGCGGAACCGGGTCACGGACGCCTCGGCAACCCGCCGCGCCGGCGGCTCCCACAGCACGGCGCCGACCGGGGTCCTCGACGCCGTGCCGGGAACCGGCCGGCGACCGCGTGGTTCGTCGTGTTCTGGTCCTTCGTCTCCCGCCACGTGATCTGACCCTAATGTGTCGCGTTTCGCCATCCGTCCGCCGCGTCGTCGCTCCGGACAGCGATGGGAGTTACCGTCTTGTCGTGTGAGCGGGTCCGTGAACGCAGAGCCGGCGCAACCGCGAGACACCGGATCCCGGCCGCGGTCGCCGGTCGGCGGTGCGGACGACCACACGCTGCTGGTCTGGGACCCGGCGATGCTCGACTACGACTTCGGGCCGAGCCACCCGCTGCATCCCGTCCGGCTCGCGCTGACCATGGATCTTGCCGGCGCGGCCGGCCTGCTCGACCGCCCCGGGCTCACGGTGTCGTCCGCGGCGCTGGCGTCCGACGACCTGATCGAGCTCGTCCACGACCCCGCCTATCTGCGGGCCGTCCGGCAGGCGTCGCCGGGCTCGGCGACCGGCGCCCGGCTGGCCGCGAGGTTCGGCCTCGGCTCCTCGGACAACCCCGTCTTCGACCGGATGCACGCCGCCGCCGCGCTCGTCACCGGTGGCACGCTGGCCGCCGCGCGGGCCGTGTGGGAGGGCACCCACCGGCATGCGGTGGCGATCGCCGGCGGCCTGCATCACGCCATGCGCGGCACGGCGAGCGGGTTCTGCGTCTACAACGACCCGGCAGTCGCCATCGCCTGGCTGCTGTCGGCGGGCGCCAGCAGGGTCGCCTATATCGATGTGGATGTCCACCACGGTGACGGCGTCCAGGCGGCCTTCTACGACGATCCGCGGGTTCTGACGATCTCGTTGCACCAGAGCGGGCGCACCCTGTTCCCCGGCACCGGCTTCCCCGACGAGGTCGGGGTGGGTGACGCCGAGGGCACGGCGGTCAACGTGGCGCTCCCGCCGCGGACGGACGACGCCGGCTGGCTGCGGGCGTTCTCCGGTGTGGTGCCGGTGCTGCTGCGTTCGTTCCGGCCGCAGGTCCTTGTCACCCAGCACGGGTGCGACACGCATGCCCTCGACCCGCTGGCGGATCTGCGGCTGTCGCTGGAGGGGCAGACCGCCTCGTACGCGGCGCTGCACACACTGGCGCACGAGGTGTGCGGCGGCCGGTGGCTGGCCTGCGGGGGAGGCGGGTACGCGCTGGACGCCGTCGTCCCGCGGGCCTGGACCCAGCTGCTCGCGATCGCCACCCACGCCCCGCTGGACCCGGCCCGGCCGCTGCCGTCGGACTGGGCCGCCGGCGCGCCGGCGAAGGTGCGGGCCGCGACCGGCCACGACTCGGTCGGCGCGGCCGGGATGCCGGCCGCCTTCGGGGACGGTGCCTCGGCGCGCCACCACCCGTGGGACGCGGGCGAGGGCGACGCCGACGACCCCGTCGACCGGGCGGTCGCCGCCACCCGCCGCGCGGTGCTCCCCCTGCACGGCCTCGACCCCCTCCAGGACCGGTGAGCCGCCCCGGTCCCGACGCCGCGTCGGCACCGGTTGCAGGACGGGCACCGGTTGCAGGACGGGCGTCGGTGGCAGGACGGGCGTCGGCGGCGGTACCGGTGCCGGACGACTACCCGGAGCACTGGGAGGCCGACGTCGTTCTGCTGGACGGCGGGACGGCGCACATCCGGCCGATCCGCCCGGCGGACGGAGCACTGCTGCGCCCGTTCTGGTCCCGCCTGTCCACCCGGACGATCTACTTCCGCTACTTCAACGTCCGGCGCGGCCTCAGCGACGAGGACATCGCCCGCACGACCCAGGTCGACCAGCGGGCCCGCGGCGCACTGGTCGCGCTGATCGGCGGTGAGATCGTCGCGCTCGCGCACTGGGAGCGCGGCCGCGCGACCGACGTGGCACCGCCCGCGCTGGCCACGGCGGCCGAGGTCGCCTTCCTGGTCGAGGACGCCCAGCAGGGCCGCGGGATCGGCTCGGTGCTGCTGGAACATCTCGCCGCGGCAGCGGCCGAGCGCGGGGTGCGCCGATTCGACGCCGAGGTCCTCGGTGAGAACCAGCAGATGATCCGGGTGTTCCTGGACGCCGGCTACACCGTGGCGCGGGCCTGGGAGCCCGGCGCTGTCCGGCTGTCGTTCGACATCGCGCCGACCGCTCGCTCCGTCGACGTGATGCGGGCCCGGGAGCACCGGGCCGAGGCGGCGTCCGTGCACCGGCTCCTGCACCCGCGGGCGGTGGCCGTCATCGGGGCGGGCCGGGACCGGGGTTCGCTCGGCAACATCGTGCTGCGCAACCTGCTGGCCGGCGGCTTCGACGGACCGGTGTACCCGGTGAACCCGCTCGCAGCGGCGGCCGACGGCGCTGTCGCCTCGGTCCGGGCGTACGCCTCGGTCGAGGACACGCCGCCCCCGGTCGACCTGGCGGTGCTGTGCGTGCCGGCCGCCCAGATCCCGACCGCGGTGGCCGCCTGCGGGCGGCACGGGGTACGCGGGCTGGTCGTCATGACCGACCAGCGTGACGACACCGCGGACGCCCGGCTCGCCGCGGACGCCCGCGCGTACGGCATGCGGGTCGTCGGGCCGGCCAGCCTCGGCCTGCAGAACCCCGCCGCGGGCCTGAACGCGTCGCTGGTCGGCGAGATGCCGGCTGCGGGCCGGATCGGCTGCTACTCCCAGTCCGGCCCGCTTGGCGGCGCGCTGCTGGAGGCCGCCGCCGGCCGCGGCCTGGGACTGTCGGTCTTCGTCTCGGCCGGTGACCGCGCCGACGTCAGCGGCAACGACCTGCTGCAGTACTGGAAGGCCGACCCGTCCACCGGGGTGGCCCTCATGCACCTGGAGACCTTCGGTAATCCGCGCAAGTTCGCCCGGCTCGCCCGCTGGCTGGGGCGGGACACCCCGGTCGTCGTCGTGCTCTCCGAGCGGACGCCGCTGGACGAGGCGCTGCTGCGCCAGGCCGGGGTGATCGGCGTCGACCGGGTCTCCCAGGGCCTGGACGTCGCCCTGCTGCTCGCCAGCTGCCCGCTGCCGGCGGGGAACCGGGTGGCGGTCGTCGGCGACTCCCGCGCCCTGGTCCGGTTCACGGCGCGGGCCGCGGACGCCGCCGGCCTCGTCGTCGAGGAGGTGCTGCTGCCCGTGGACAGCACCCCGGAGGCGTTCCGGAACGCCCTCGTCGCCGCGTCCACCAGGGCGGACGCCCTGATCACGGCCGCCGTGCGACCGCCGTCAGCGGTACCCCGGCCCCGGCCCGGTCCCACCGGCCGGACTGGTCGGACCGGTCCGGCCGGTCCCGTCGAGCCGGCCGCGGTCGGCGCGGCCAGCGCGGCGGCGAGCGTGAACGTGCCGTTGCTGGCGACCGTGAGCGGCGGTCGGATCGGGCCCGAACTGGACGGGATCCCCACCTACTTCTCGCCGGAGGCGGCGGTCGGCGCGCTGCGCCGGGCTGTCGCCTACGCCCGCTGGCGGGCGCTGCCAGCAGGCGCCGTCCCCCCGCTCCCGGTCCGCGCCGACGAGGCCCGGCGGCTCACGGCGGGCGTGACCGGCACGCTCACCTCCGGCGCCGCGCGTGCGCTGCTCGCCTGCTATGGCATCGAACTCACCCCCGGACCGGACGTCCCCAGCCCGGGGCAGGACGTCCACCTCCCCTGCGCGGCGGGGCCGCCGGGCGTGGCGGTGGTCCTCGGCGCTGAGGAGAATCCCCGCTTCGGTCCACTGGTGTCCTTCGGGCTGGCGGGACCGGCGACGGAGCTGCTCGGCGACCGGGCGCACCACATCCTTCCGCTGACCGACGCCGACGCGGCCCGACTGGTCCGGTCGGTGCGCGCGGCGCCCCTGCTCTTCGGCTACCGCGGAGCCGCGCCGGTCGACGTCGCGGCGCTGGAGGACCTGCTGCTGCGGCTGGCCCGGCTCGTGGACGAGATCGGCACGGTGCGCCGCCTGGCTCTGGACCCCGTCATCGTCGCGGCGGGCGGGGTCAGTGTGCGCGCGGCGGAGATCCTCCTGGCGCCCCCGACGCCACGGGCGGATGCCGGTCCGCGCCGGTTCTGGAGGCCGGTGACGGAACGCCCGGCCGCGGCTGACCCGCAGCCCGGTTCGGCACAACGTGTCCCCACCGTCCACAATCGTCTGCCATGACCACGCCGTACCCTGCTCAGCCAGCTGGCCGGCCGCCCCTCGGCCCCGACGCGGACGGCCGCGACGTCGCCGGTGACGAACCGGCCGGGGCGGGTGGTCCTGACTCCACGGGTATGGGCTATCCCGGTCTGCCGATGCCCGGCTGGGACGGCACGGATCATGCGGCGGGAGGCTGGAACGGGCTGGCCGGGAAGCATGGCTGGCCCGCCTACGCGGAGGCGAGTGGCGCGGGCGCCGGTGCGGCCGGTGCCGCGGCGCACACGCCGTCCGGCTGGGAACCGCTGGCGGGCGAGGGCGAAGGCGGCGAGCAGCGGCCCCCGGCCACGGCCGGACTGGCACCCCACGGCCCGGCGCCGGTACCACCGCTGCTACCGCCGTCCGAGTCCGGACCGTCCGCGGTGCCGCCGGTGACTGTGCCGGACCAGCTGCAGCCGGACCAGCTGCAACCGGACCCCCTGCAGCCCACTCCGCAGCAGCCCACTCCGCAGCAGTCCGGGCAGCAGCAGTCCGGGGCAGGGGCCTCCGGGCCCGTGCCGCCCGGGGCACTGCGCCCGCCGCCGCCGTCGGAGGTGCCGCCGGGGTTCGTGCCCTCCCTCGGCCAGGTGGCCGACGAGCGCTCTGTGGGCGGAGCCGCCGGGCCTGGTTTCGCCGGCCTCCCGGGATTCCCGCTCACTGCCCCGCCGAACGGGGCCGGTGCGATCCCCGCTGACTTTGGTACGCCCTGGCACACACCGCCCCTCGATCCGACGTCCATGCCCGTCGCCGCCTCCGCCTCCGCGGCGGGCGCGGCGGGCGGGACGGGAGTCGGAGCGGTCGGCGGAGTCGGGCCGGACGGGCTGCTGCCGCCGGGCTCCGCCCATCCCGGTGCGGGAGCCGACCTCGGCACGTCCCTGTCGCCGCCGCTGCTCCCCCCGACCGCGGATCCCACCGGGCAGACCCTGCGGGACGCCCTGTTCGACCGGGCGCCGGTCGGCCTCGCCCTCTACGACACCGCCGGCCGCTACGTCCGGGTCAACGAGGTGCTCGCCCGGCTCAACGGACGTCCGGCCGTCGAGCATCTCGGCCGCACGATGTCGGAGCTGCTCGGCGACATCGGGCAGGAGATGGACGTCCTGCTGGGCCGGGTGCTGCGAACCGGAGAGCCGGTGACGGACCTGGAGATCGGCGTCGCCACGGGCGGCACCGGCCCGGACCAGACCTGGCTGGCGAGCTGGTTCCCGGCGACGGACCGGCTGGGCACGCCCGCCGGTGCCGTCCTGGTCGCGGTCGACGCGACCCGGGCGAAGACGGCGCAGGCAGACCTCACCCGCGCGCAGGCCCGCGAGCGCCTGCTGGTCGACGCCGCGGCCGCCGACGTCTTCCACGCCGCCGCCGACGGCGCGCTCGACGTCGATCTGCCCCGCTGGCGCGCGGCGACCGGGCAGATTGGCCCGCAGACGGCCGGTTTCGGCTGGCTGGACGCCGTTCATCCGGACGAGCGGGAGCAGGTCCGGCGGTCCTGGCACGGCGCGGTCGAGCGCGGCGAGCCGTTCGACGCCGAGTTCACCGTCCCGGACGTCACCGGTGGGTTCCGGACGATGACCGCGCGGCTGGTGCCGGCGGTGGACGGCCAGCACGCCGAATGGGTCGGCGTGCTCGCGGACGTCACCGAAGCCCGTTCGGCCGCTGCGGCGCGGGCGTCGTTCACCGCCGCCGCGGACGAGGCCGCGTGGCGCCGAGACCAGTCGCGGCGCCTCACCTCAGCGCTGGGGCGGGCGGTGACCGTCGATGACGTGGTCGCCGCCGTGGTCGAGCACGCCGGCCGCGCCGCGCGCGCCGTCAGCCGCGGCGTGGCGCTGATCGACGAGACCGGCGACCGGCTGCGTTTCCACCAGCTGGTCGGCACCTCGGCCGAGTACGCCGGGCGATGGTCGGAGGTGTCGCTCGGCGCCATTCACCCGCTGGCCGAGGTCGTCCGTGGCCAGCGGCCGGTTCTGCTGCGCAGCCGGGACGAGCTCGGCACCCGCTGGCCGGTCGCGGACCTGCTCGGCACCGTCGAGACAGGCCCCGAGCATGCCTGGGCGCTGGTGCCACTGGCGACGACGGATGCGCCGTTCGGTGTCCTGCACCTCGGTTTCCCCGCGGCACGGGATTTCGACGGCGAGGACCAGGAGTTCCTGCTGGCCCTCGCCGAGCAGTGCGCACAGGCGCTGGAACGGGCGACGCTGTTCGAGCGGGTCGCCGCCGACGCGACCGAGCGCCGGCTGGCCCGGGACGAGTCCGACGCGGACCTGGCGACAGCCCGGGCCGCCGCCCAGACCCAGCAGGCGTCGGCTGCCACGGCCCGGCGCCGGTTGGAGCAGCTCGCCCAGGCCGGAGCCGCGGTCACGGCCGCGGCTGATCCCGACCGGGCGCTGGCCGCGCTGGCGGCGGTGGTCGTCGCGGAGATCGCCGACGTCTGCCTCGTCCACCTGGCGTCCCCCACGGACGGATCGGACCCCGCCGACGGGCCCGCGGTGCGCCCGGCTGTGTTCGCCGTCCGCGACGGCCTCGCCGCCGGCCCGCCGCCGGGCGGCCCGGCGCTGCTCCTGCCCACCCCGAGCCCGCTCACCGCTGTTGCTGTTGCTGTTGCCGACGGTCCGGGCGGGCGCCCCGGCCCCATCCTGCTGAACGCGGGGGAGGGGAGCGCGGCGCCTGGCGGCGTCCCGTACTCCGGCGCCCTGCCCTCATCCGGGGGGCTGCCCCTGCCGGGCCTGCCGCTGTTCCTGGACGGCGTCCTCGCCCCGGAGCTGGCCCGGTGGGTCCGCGACGCGGAGGGCCACAGCGCCGCCGCGGTCCCGATCCTGTTCCGTGGACGGCCCGTCGGCGTCCTGACAGTGATCGCCACCGGTGAGCGGGCCGCGTTCACCGGGGATGACCTGCCCTTCCTGACCGAGGTCGCGGCCCGCACCGCGCCGGCCCTCGAACGCGCCGGGCGGGGCGGGCCGGCCGGCGGCGAGGCCCGCGAGCTGCAGCAGGCGCTGCTGCCGCGGCTGCCCGCCCTGGCCGGTCTGGACCTGGCGGCGCGGTACCTGCCCGCCGGTGAGGCCGACGAGGTCGGCGGCGACTGGTTCGACGCCATCGACCTGGGTGCCGGGCGGGCCGCGTTGGTCATCGGCGACGTGATGGGACGCGGCCTGCGCGCGGCGGCGCTGATGGGGCAGCTGCGCAGCGCCGTCCGGACCTGCGCCCGCCTCGACCTGCCACCAGCGGAGGTGCTCACCCAGCTCGACCTGCTTGTCGCCGACCTGGCCGAGGACCTGATCGCCACCTGCATCTACGCGGTCATCGAGACCGAGACGGGCCAGCTCACCCTGGCCAGCGCGGGGCATCCGCCGCCCCTGGTGGTTGCCCCGGACGGCCTGGTGTCGCGGCTGTACATGGCGGTGGCGACACCGCTCGGGCTCGCCCGCGACGCGATGACCGAGTACACCGTGCAGCTCGGGCCCGGCTCGCTGCTCGCGCTGTTCACCGACGGGCTCGTCCGCGGGCGCGGGACGGACATCGACGCGGGCGTGTCGAACCTCGCCGCGGTGCTCGCGCGCCCGGCGGAGGACTGGGACGACCGGCTCGACGTGCTGGCGCGGGCGGCCTGCGCCGCCCGCCCGCCGACGGGCTCGGGTTCCGGCGATGACGTGGCCCTGTTGTTGGCCAGACTGCCAGAGCGCGACAGCCGGGCGGAGCCGCTGGACGTCTCGGCCGACCCGGGTGCCGGCCTGAGCCAGGTGCGGGCCCAGGTCCGGGTCGCGCTGGAGAACGCCCTGCTCCCAGCCGCGTTGATCGACACCGTGGTACTCGTGCTCTCCGAGCTCGTCGGCAACGCGCTCGTGCACGGCCGCGAGCCGCTGTCGGCGCGCGTCCGCCGGATGGCGGCCGCCGGAACCGGCACGGGCGGGGCGCCGCACCTGCTGATCGAGGTCACCGACGCCGGCGGCCGGATGCCCCGCCGGCGCCGCGCCGGGCCCGAGGACGAGACCGGGCGCGGGCTCGACCTGGTGGGCAGGCTGGCGTCCCGGTGGGGCACGCGCCCGGTCGGCGACGGCAAGCTGGTGTGGGCGGAGATCGACCCCGACCGGACCTGACGGGAACTACCGGGGCGCCCCAAGGCGGGCTCCGCGCCCGGACGATCGCCCAGACCGATCGCCCGGGCGGACTGCCCGGTCGCCGGGCCGGTCAGCAGCGGGGCGTCGGGGCCGGCCGGGGCTGGAAAGCGGCTGTCCCGTTCCGGCCTTCTCCGGCCGCGCAGGGGCGCGGGTACGTCCTGCTTTCCCTTGACCGGGACGCCGGAACGCCGGCCGGCTCGCGTAACGTGAGCGTCATGCCGGACGCCGTGCTGCGCCTAGATCAGGTCACGGTCAGACGTGACGGGCAGGATCTCCTGCGCGACGTGAACTGGGTGGTGAACCAGGGCGAGCGCTGGGTGCTCCTCGGGCCGAACGGCGCGGGTAAGACCACCCTGCTGCAGATCGCGTCCTCACGGCTGTTCCCCACCTCCGGCACGGTGCATCTGCTCGGCGAGCGGCTGGGCCGGGTGAACCTGCAGGAGCTGCGCTACCGCGTCGGTGCGGTCAGCCCGGTGCTCACCGACCGACCGCCGGCCGACGAGCGTGTCCTCGACGCGGTGGTCACCGCGGCCTGGTCGGTGCTGGGCCGCGGCGACGAACAGTACGACGACGTCGACCTGAAGCGGGCCACCGAGTTGCTGGGCCAGTTCGGCTGCCGGAACCTCGCGGCACGGACCTTCGGCACCCTTTCCGAGGGCGAGCGCAAGCGGGTTCTGATCGCCCGCGCACTGATGACCGATCCCGAACTGCTCCTGCTGGACGAGCCGGCGAGCGGCCTCGACCTTGGTGCGCGGGAGGCGCTGCTCCGGCGGCTCACCCGGTTCGCCGCCGACCCGGCCGCGCCCGTCACCGTGCTGGTGAGCCATCACGTCGAGGAGATACCGGTCGGGGTCACGCACGCCCTGCTGCTGCGCCGGGGCCAGGTTCTCGCCGCCGGGCCGGTCGGCGAGGTGCTGGTTTCCGAGCGCCTGTCATCCTGCTTCGGTCTGCCGCTGGAGGTGTCGGCCACTGCGGGCCGGTACGCGGCCCGGCTCGCCGCACCTGGACCGCGTACCCGGCCGCCGGTCTCCGCACCTGTGCCGGCTCCGGCTCGAGGCTGACAGGGCAATCCCGTCGAGGCTGACAGGGCAATCTCGCGCCACCGCGGCTGAGCCGTCATGTCGTCGAGGTAGGTCCACCGGATCCAGCCGGAGAACACCGGCGCCGGTGTCACGTGTGCCGAACCGGCCCGGATCCACCCGGCCGGCCGAGCAGCCCGTCGCCGAGCAGCCCGCGCCATGGCGGGTGGATGTCATCCCGGCGTCCGTCCGCGTCCCGCCTTCGCGTCCGGCGGGCATTCCGCCGACCTCCCGATGCGCGCGGCCGCGCCGGACACGGCCGCGGCCGCGGTGGGCCTGAGTGGCTGTAGCGGCCACGAAAGCTGTCCGCGAACCTGCTCAACCCCGCTCAAGCCGCTCAGGCGGCCTGTGCTGGCCGGTATCGAGAATCGAGGGTTTCATTACCCTCCCCGCGTACGAGGGCCTTCCCGGCGCGGTGAGGCGGCCGGGGAGCGGTCCCGGTCGCGGGTCGACTCCCGGCGGGTCGACTCCCGGCGCCGGCCGCGGCCGGCGCCGGGGTGTGGAGGCGCTCGACCCGGGCTGGACCCGCCGTATCCGCGGTGGCAAACCGGGCATCGTGACCGGCGAAGGCGGGACGGGTGCAGGCCGGTGCCTTGGGGGTCCTTATCTGTCGGTGGCCTGAACGTGTCGCGGTGCCGGGGTTCGGCCTTCGAAAAATGTGATTCCGGACATAGTGATTTCCGGCATATCGGTACTCAGGTCTCGTCAAGGAGATCCCGTAGCCAGCGGGCGCTCGTGACCTGTGCGCCGAGTGCGCGAACGCGATCCCGCAGCGCCCGATCGGATGTCACCACCAGAGTCGGCGATGTCGTGCCGCGTACCGCATCCACGATGGCGTCGTCCCCACTGGCTGGTGCGTGGATCACCAGGAGGTGTGGGGGTTCCGTCCCCTTTCCGGGTAAGGGGGCGTTCGCTTCCGATGCTGGCGCCGGGAGCTGGTCTTCCCGCTGTCCGGCGGAGATATCGCCCGAACCGTGCCGGGGTGGTGCGAACTTCGGCGAGCCGGGCCCGGCCGGTACACCCGCCCGGGCGGCGCCTTCGAGAACAAGAAGCACCTGTGCCGGCCGGTCGGCTTGAGTGCGGGGTCCATCCGCCCGGTGGAGCAGGGTGAGAATGTCCCTGTGTAGTCGCCTGGCGGCACCTGCGCGGTCGCGCCACCAGCCATCGGGTCGGGCGCCAATCACGTTCGCCGCGTCCACGACCCAGGTGAGACCGTAGTCCGCGCCAGTCGGGTGCATAGCGTCAGGAGCGGAATCCGGCGTACTCATCCGGCGCGGTGGGTCGGCTTTGGCAAACACGGCGGTGGGTTCCCGCCCAGCAGGTTGACCAAAGCCCCTGCCCCGTCAGGGGCCTCGTTTGCCGGGCAATCGAACGGTCCGGACGCGTACCAAGCCTGTCTCGTGCCCGGGTAGCGGCGTCTCCGGGATGGCGTCGGCTGCTGGTGGGTTGCCGTGAGCGACGGTGGCGCCGTTCGTGGGTCGACGTTTCGAACCGGAAGGTGTGATTCGAAGAACATGATCATCTCTCTATCATGTCGATGTCGATCCGCTCCTTTGGGCTGCGTCGACACCCCACCTCGAGCCCGCACTTGCGCCATCGACGCGGTTGGCACGCGAGTCTGTCGAACCAGGCGTGACAGTTCACGGTGTTCTCGTGGTAATACTAGACCCGTAAGTTCTGCGGTCCGCTGACCTGAAGGAGAGTGGCATGGCTCAGAAGACCATCGTCTCGTTGATTGACGATCTCAGCGGAGAAGAGGCCGACGAGACGGTCCGGTTCGGACTGGACGGCGCACAGTATGAGATCGACCTGTCGGAGAAGAACGCCACGAAGTTGCGGGAGTCGTTGGCGCCGTTCGTCACCGCCGCCCGTCGTTCCGGTGGGCGTGCCGCCAGTGGCCGGCGCGGCGCGCGCGCTGCTTCGCGGCGCACCGGCGGAACCGACCGCACGGCCGACATTCGCGAGTGGGCGCGCAGCAACGGCTACACGGTGAGTGACCGCGGCCGTATCGCGTCGAACATCGTGGAGGCGTACGACAAGGCTCACTGAGCCTGGTCCTACTGCTTTCGGGTCGACGCGCCGAGCGGGTCGACCCTGGTACTACCCGAGCACCACCCTGATAGCTGGTGTGGGTCTCCTCGGGCCGGCGGCCGAAGAAGGCGTGATCATCTTTTCGCGTCGTGGTTCCTGCCCATCGTGCGATCGATGGGCAGGAACCAGACCACGTTGTGGCGATTGCCGGCCGACGGTCGTACTACGGCCGGGGGCGGTCAAATGGGCGGCCGGCTGGCAGGATCCCTCGCGGTTTCAGCGCCTGCCGGCTTCGCCGGCCATCCATCTTTCGACCTCGTCGGCCGAACGCACGAGCCCGTCTGACATGTTGCGACTTCCGTCTGACGTGACCAGGATGTCGTCCTCTATGCGGACGCCGATCCCGCGGAGCTCCGGCGGAACGGTGAGGTCGTCCGGCTGGAAGTAGAGGCCGGGCTCGACCGTCAGTACCATCCCCGCCTCCAGCGAGGCATCCCGGTATGTTTCATCGCGCGCCTGCGCACAGTCGTGCACATCCAGTCCGAGCATGTGTGACGTCGAGTGCAGCGTGTAGCGCCGGTGCAGGCCCGCCCCCGGGGCCTTCGGATCCTCGCTGAGGGACTCCTCCGGGGTGACCGGCAGCAGCCCCCAGTCATGCAGCGCCTGCGCGATCACGCGCATTGCCGCGCGGTGTGGATCGAGGAAGGTCGCCCCCGGCCGCACGGCGGCAATTCCCGCCTGTTGTGCCTGGTAGACGACGTCGTGGACCTGGCGCTGGAGGGGGCTGAAGCGTCCGCCGACGGGCAGCGTGCGCGTCAGGTCGGCCGTGTACAGCGAGCGCCCCTCGACACCCATGTCGAGAAGAGCCAGGTCACCGGGCCGGACAGGGCCGTCATCCCGCACCCAGTGCAGGGTCGTGGCGTGTGGCCCGCAGGCCACGATGGATCCGTAGCCGACGTCGTTGCCGTCGACCCGGGCCCGCCGCCAGAACGTTCCCTCCAGCCACCGCTCGCCGTTGGGCAGGGCCGCCGCGCGCTCGAACTCGGTCATGCACTCGGTGAAACCGACAATGGTCGCGGCCACCGCCTCGTCGAGACGGGCGATCTCGAAATCGTCCTTGACCAGTCGGAGCTCTGACAGCGTCTGGGCGAGCACGGCATCCCGATCGGCGGACGACGTGGTCGGAGCCCAGCGGCTCACCGCCCGGTCGACCCGAGCGTCCAGTCCGCGCAGCACTCTTGTCCGGGCCGGGGCGAGACGGGCGAGAGCTTCGGGTAGTTCCGGCAACGGCCGGCATTCGACGTCAAGTGCTGCTGTGGTCTCCCGCACCCCGGGACGCGGGCCGACCCACAGTTCGCCGTAACGGCGGTCCGTGTAGAACGCGGAGCTGGACCGGTCGGAACGATCGGCGAGATACAGGACGGCGTCGTGATCGCCGGCGGCGTTGGGATGCAGGATCAGGACAGCGTCCGGTTCGTGACATCCGGTGAGCCAGAAGAAGTCACTGCCCGGGCGAAACGGGTAATCGGTGTCGTTCGCCCGGACGTGGATCCCGCCGCTGGGCACAACGAGTGTGTCCACGGGGAATCTGGTGGCGAGAAGCGAGCGCCGTTTGGTGGTGTAGGGAGCGCACTCGTCACGCGGCGCGACCGTGTCGTCCACCGGAGCCCAGCCGCTCGCCATGAAACGCCGGAAGGCGGCGTGTGGCTGCTCGTCGTGATTGGCCTGTCGGGCCCTGTCCGGTTCGTCCGTTCCTTGTTCGGCTGTCGTCGGTGGGTTTTCCGGTGGAGCCCCGGTCTGCCCGGCGACCGCGGAGGCCTCCGCCGGCGGCGTTGCCTGTTCCGCTTCCGCGCCGGGCGAAGTGAGAGAGCTCCGGTGTGCGGTGTCGTCGCTCCCGCCGCCCGGGGGTGAGCCCGGGACGGGGTGTGAAGCTGGTGTTTGGTGGGACTGGGCGCTCATACCGTTAACGGTAGGCCGCCCACGCCCTGGTCGGGTAGCGCCGTTCGCCGTGGCGAGCGCTCCCAGGCCGATGCGGGGCCTTCTCGCCGTTGATCTCGCCCGGGTTTCGGCCGGCCCCTTCGCGACGATGATGTGCGCCGATCTCGGGGCCCGGCGCATCAAGGTCGAACGTCCGGGGCGCGGCGACGACTCGCGTACCTACGATCCGTTCATCGGCGGGCGATCGATGTACTTCGCTCGGGTCAACCGGAGCAGGCAATCCATCGTTCTGGATCTCCGGTGCGCGACGGACCGTGACCTTCTGTTGCGGATCGTCGATCAGGTGGATGTTCTGGTGGAGAACTATCGGCCGGGGGTGATGGAGCGGGCCTGGGCTCGGCACGCACCTGCTCGCTGCGCGCAATCCCGTCTCATTTTCGTGAGCATCTCCGGCTCCGGGCAAACCGGGCCGTGGCGGGAGTGCCCGGCATACGACACCGTCGCGCAAGCCGCGTCGGGTATGGTGTCCATCACGGGTCGTGCGGGTGAGGGCCCCTTCATACCGGGTGTTCCGATCGTGGATCTCGCTGCCGACTCCACGTTTTCGGGGCCATCGGTGCAGTGCGCCGCACGGTCGGGGAGCCACGGGCCGCGGAACCCATCTTCTTGATATTGCCATGTTCGGCGCCGCGGTCTCCCCGCTCGAAGGGTCCGCGTTGGGATATCTGGCGACCGGTGCCGCCCCGCACCGGAAACGCACACTACTCCATCGCCCCGTTTGAGACGTTCGCCTGCGCCGCCGGCGGCATCGTGATCTGCGCCGCCAACGGCGACCTGTTCGCCCGGCTCTGCGCCGTGATCGGCCTGCCGGACCCGGCGGTGGCTCCGCATCTGCGCGCCAACAGCGGTCGGCTGAAGGTG
This sequence comes from Parafrankia sp. FMc2, assembly GCF_041008525.1. Taxonomy (NCBI): domain Bacteria; kingdom Bacillati; phylum Actinomycetota; class Actinomycetes; order Frankiales; family Frankiaceae; genus Parafrankia; species Parafrankia sp. FMc2. The sequence continues at coordinate 67,847 of NZ_JBFLUG010000024.1, forward strand.
CGGGCGAAGCCGAAAACCGAGATCGAGTCGGCGCTGCGCCGCCGGGGCTGCGGACTGGCTCAAGATACTCCAGGAGACGGGACCGCCCAGTGGGCCATCAATGAGGTCGCCCAGGCGATCGGCTCACCCCAGACGAGCGCCCGCCGGATGGTGATCGAGGTCGGCGGCCTTCTGCTTCCCCGGTAATCCCATCAAAGCTTCGGGGTGTGTGGATCCGGTCGAGCGCCCCGCCGTACCGGCCCTCGATGCGGACGGCTCGGTGATCCGGACGGACGTCGCGGCACCCGCGACCAGCCGAGCCCCGCCCCGCCCCGCCGAGCCTGTCCCGCCCGGGACAGGTCGGGACAGCTGGACCGTTCTGATCGCTGGGAGAGCCGTGATGGCTGGGACGGTCGTGTCAGCCTGCGGGTACCTGGGCAGACCACGCGTCGCGGGAGCTGTCGGATACCGAGCAGCGTCGGTAACGCGTGACCGGGATAGCGGTACAACGGAGGATGCCGACAGAACACAGGTAGAACAGTCATGTGCGGTCAGCGTGGTCCGCGGAGCCGGGCAGGTACCGGTTCGCGGCCTGCGGGGCCGCAACAGCGGGTATCGGGTGACCATGGTGGGTATCGAGTGACGTCGGCACCGGTCAGCCTGGTGCGGATGTCGGACGAACCCGGCGATACCCCGGCCGCCTGCGGGCGGTACGGGAGCACGTCGGGTCCGGGCGGGGCGACGATCTTCGCTCCGGCAGGTGAATGAGGGGACGTGGCCGTGAGCTGGCCTCCGAACGATGGCAATCCGGATGGTGGGGATCCGCGTGACCGCCGCCGGAGGCCACCCGGCGCAGGCGCGGGCCGGTCGGCTTCCCCCGACCCCCGGGCGCCCCGGGCCGGCTCTCCGCGGCCCCCCGCCGGCGGTGAGAACTGGCCGGCCGGCGGGTGGCCCCGCCGTGAGCCCCGACCGGTTCCGCCGGCGGTTCCGCCGACCAGACGGCTGCCACCGGCCGCCCCGCCCGCCGGCCCGGGGTCACGCCAGCCCGGCTCACGCCAGCCCGGGTCGCAGCAGCCGGGAGCAGGGTGGCCGCGTCCCGGACCGGGTGGTGGCAGGCCCGAGCGGTCGCACCCCGGCCCGGGTGACCGTGGCGGCGCGCCGCCGGCCGGGCAGTACGGCCGGTACGACCCGAACGGTCCCCGCGACCCGTATGAGCCGTATGGTCCGTATGCGGACGAGCCCGTCGACGAACCGCGGCGTCCGGCCAGCGGCGCACGCCGTGCCATCCTGGTGTGCGCAGCCCTTGTCTCCGTGGCGGTGCTGGCGGTCGCGACGAGCGGCTGGGCCGTCCTGCGCCACTATGACGGCAAGGTCGGTCATGTGAACCTGTCGTTCTCGGATGCCGCTGCCCGGCCCGACTCGGCCGGGGGCGGGACCCAGAACATCCTGCTCGTCGGGTCCGACACCCGGGCGGGCACCGAGGGGGAGTTCGGGCAGACCGAGGGCCAGCGCTCGGACACGACGATCCTTGCGCATCTCGACTCCGACGGCTCCACGACGCTGGTGTCGTTCCCGCGGGACCTGTGGGTCGAGATCCCCGCCTACGCCGACCCCGACGGCACGGAACACGGCCCGCAGAACTCCAAGCTCAACGCGGCGTTCGCGTACGGCGGCCCGTCACTGCTGATCCGGACGATCGAGACCCTCACCAACATCAGGATCGACCACTACCTGCAGATCGACTTCGTGGGTTTCCAGGCGATGACCGATGCGCTTGGTGGCGTGACGGTCTGCGTCAAGGAGCTTCCGCCCGAACTGAAGTCGCGCGGCCTCGACAACCTGAACGACAGGTACTCCGGCTGGCAGGGCCAGGTCGGCAACAACACTCTCGACGGCACCCAGGCACTGGCCTTCGTCCGCCAGCGCTACGGCCTGCCGGAGGGGGACATCGACCGCATCCGCCGGCAGCAGCAGTTCCTCGGTGTGGTCTTCCGCTCCATCGCCTCGACCGGCACCCTGCTCAACCCCGGGAAACTGATCAACGTCGTCGACGCGGCCACCTCGGCGCTGACACTCGACGAGAACACCTCCCTGGCCGACCTGCGCCTGCTTGCCGTGCGGATGCAGGGCATCAGCAGTGGTGGGGTCGCCTTCGAGACGATTCCCGCGACGCCGTCGACGGTCGGGGAGCAGTCGGTGCTGCTCGCCAGTCCAGAAGAGCTGGGGGTGCTGCTGAACCGGCTCGGTGGGTCCGTTCCGCAGAGCGCCGGCGCGACCGCCCTCGCTCCGGCGGGCTCAGTGGCGCCCGCACACCTCGCCGTTCCGGCGGGCTCTGTCCTGGCGGGCTCCGTTCCGGCGGGCTCCGTTCCAGCGGGCGCTGTGGTGCCGGCGCACCAGACGTCGCGGGAGCGGGCGGTGTCCGCCCGGTCGGTGCAGGCCCAGGGCCAGGCGGTGCAGGCCCAGGATGCGCCAGCCCAGGGCGCGCCGGCCGAGGGCGTTGGCTGCACGTACTGAGCGGCCCGGCACGTACTGAGCGGCGCGGCGGCCGGCGCCCGCGCCGCGAGGTCCGTCCAACAGGCCCGCCGGGGATCAGCGGGCGTGTTGCCGGCGCTCGCCGCGGTGCCGCCGGCGCGGCGGGCGCTCGTCCAGCGCGGCGTTGAGCTCGGCGCCCAGCAGGACCGCCAGCGCGGTGATGTAGAAGAAGAGCAGGGCGGCGACCGGCGCGGCGAGCGATCCGTAGACGAGCTCGTTGCTGAAGACCAGCTCCAGGTACATGCGGAGGAGATAGCTGCCGACGAGCCACAGACACAGGGCCAGCCCGGCGCCGGGCAGCGCCCGCCGCCACGGGCGGCGCTGCGGTAGCGCCAGGTTGTACAGCGACGTCAGCATCGCCAGTGAGACCACGCCGACCACCGGCCAGAAGAGGTCCTTCAGGAGCTCGTCCACGATCGGGTGGCGGCTGGAGTCGAGCAGGTCGGAGAGAATGCCCGGCCCGAGCACCAGCGCGGGCAGCAGGATGACACCGGTCGCGACCTGGGCGAGGAACAGCGCGAGGGCGAGGAGCCGGCTGCGCACCGCGGAACGCAGCTCCCGCTGGCCGTAGGCGATCGTGATCGTGTTGACGAACGTCGCCATCGCGGCGGAACCCGTCCACAGTGACAGCAGGAAGCCGATGGAGATGACGTCCGGCCGGCCGCGGGAGAGGATCTCGTCGATCGTCGGCCGCACCGTGCCGTCGACCACCGACTCCGTGAGCAGGTTGTCGGCGGCACCAAGGATGGTCTGGCGGACGTTGTCCAGGGCATCACCGCCCAGTGCGTCACCGACGTAGCCGATGGTGCCGAGCAGTGCGAGCAGCAGCGGCGGCATCGACAGCAGCTGCCAGAAGCCGGCTTCGGCGGCGAGCCCGAGCACCCGGTGCCGCCAGGCGTTGGAGACGGTCACCCGGGCCAGGCGCAGAGTGCTCCAGGGGATCCAGGAGCGGGGCCGTAGCAGCCGGCGGGCGAGATCTCGCAGGGCCTCACCGCGAAGGGGGCCGCCAGGGCCGAAGAAGACGCGGAACCCGACAAGCGCCCGCCCCGCGCGCTGGGCTGCCCCGCGTGCGCCGCCTCGGACGGCTCCTGGGCCCCCGGGGGATGCCAGGGCAGGTGCCGGCTCGTTCCCCGTGGTGGACACGTGCCCACCGTATGACTACTCACCCAGGTGGGCGGTCAGCGCACCCTTCGGTCAGATCCATGTGCTCGAGGTGGGCATCGGCCCGGCCTGGCGGCCACGACGCCAGGCCGGACACGAGTCGAGGGCATGCCATGCGTCCATGGCATGCCCTCGGTAGCAGGATGTGTCAGGAGACACTCAGCTTTTCGGTCTCGTCGTGGTACTCGACTGCCACCGAACGGAGCTTGGAGTCGTACGACTTCGCGTGGTGGCGGCAGAACAGCAGGTCTCCGCCGCCAGGCAGAACGACCCGGACGTACGCCTGTGCGCCGCACCTGTCGCAACGGTCGAGGTTGGTCAGCGTCGGCTTCGTGGTAGTCCCTGTCACACCTTCTCCAACTGTGTTGAGCGGCCAGACGTTCCGCCTGACCATGTGACGGTTTACTCACAGCCGGCTCTCTCGGCGTCGTTGCATCCAGAGCGGCCCCCGCCCCCCGGTTCCACCCGGGGGTGGAGCGGTGACGGGTCTCGTGCTCAGGTCCGCCGGTCAGGGCCGGCGAGCGCCGAACACGATGTCATCCCATGCTGGCACCGACTTGCGTCCGCGTCGACCGCCTGCGGGACGTTCGCCTCCACGAGCTGTCCCGTTCTGGCGCCCACGATTACCCGCTGCCGCCGCCTGGTTGCCCCGCGTCGACTTCGCGGCCGTTTCCGTTGCCTCATCTGCCGGATCTGTGGCAGTGCTCTCATCTGCGGCGTCCGAGGTGGGAGCTGTCGCCGGGGCCGAGTCGCCGGTAGCGGCACCGTGGACCGTGGTGCCGTCGGCCACGGAGGCGGTGTCGACGGAGGCGGTGTCGACGGCGCTCTCGCCCGGCGTGGTCCCTGCCAGGTACTCGGTGCTGCTCGGGTCCGCCCCCGCGGCGGCCGGCGCGGACCCGGCGGCGCCGGGTGTCGCGGGGGCTCCGGGCGAGTCGGTGGCGCGGGCGACCGCGGCGCCGCCGCCAGCCACTCCCGCCCCGCCGGGCACTCGTGCGGTGCCGGTACCGGGCCGGCCGGGGCGCCCCGATGCCTGCGCCGCCGTGCGCGCGGGGGCGGTGGGGGCGCTACGGGTCCCAGCGGCACGGCGTGGCCCGCTGGCCGCGGCAGCTGACCGGTGTGGTGCGGTCAGCGGTGCGGTCTGCGGCGGTGTGACGGGCGTCTCCGCCGCTGTCGTCCCCCCGTCGGTGCCGTGCGGCTCGGCGGCCGTGACAGGGCTCTGAGCGTCGGCCGGGGCCTCGTCCCAGACGTCCTCGGCGGGTGACATGCCGGTCAGATCCTCGATGGCCTCCGCGCCCGCGGCGCCGACACCGGGCGTCTCCGGTGCGACGTCCGCGAGCGAGGCGGGGCTGGGGCCGGCACCGAGGAGATTCACCTCGTCGATCGGCTCCGACCCGGCGTGGGGAACCTGGGCCGCCGTGGGCACCGCCTCGTCGGGGGCGGCGGTGAAGTCGGGGGCGAGGGCACGGCGGCCGGTCGGCACCGAGGCGGAGGGCTGGCTCTCGCCGCCGGGGCCGGCCGTGTCGTGGTCCGACGGCGGTACCGCACGGTCGCGGGTGGCGAACCGGCCCGTGGGCGGCGCGGCGCGCCGGCCGCCCACGGGCCGGGCCGGCGCGCCCGGCGCCGTTCCCTGCCATGGGGTCGGGGCCGCGCGGCGGGCCGCGGACACCGGACGGGGCGGGGCGGCCGGGTAGGCATCCTGGGATGACGCGATCCGGGTGGGCCCGGTGTGCTCCGGTGAGCGGGACCGGCCCGCCCCGTGGAGACCCGTGCTCCGGCCCGCGGCGTCGTACCCGGCCGGCCCGTACCCCTCGGAGTTCTCGTGGCCAGCGCTGTCGTGGCCAGCGCTGTCGTGATCGGAACCTTCGTACCCGGCGGTTTCGGCGGCTCCCGCGTCGCCGTACCCGCCCGCCCCGTACCCGCCGGGGGCACTGGCCTGGTGGGACCCGCCGGAAGCAGCGGTCTCGTACCCGGCGACCTCCCGGCCGCCGGTCCCAGGCGCAGCGGCCTCGTAGCCGGTGGGCTCGTACCCGCTGCTGCCGTAGGTCACGCGGCCGTGGCCGGTGGACTGGTGCCCGGCGGACTGGTGCCCGGCGTCGTTGCCCGCGTTGTCGACTCCGGCCGGCTCGTGGGCAGCGGTGGTGGCCTGCGGGCCGGTGACCGGCGCTTGCCTGCCGGCGTCCGCCTGGCCGTACCCGGCCGGATCCGGCGCGCCGTGGCCGGCCGTCGCGCCGGTGCCGCCCGGCAGGTAGCCGGCAGCGTTCCCCGCCGCGGCCGCTGCGGGGAACGGGGTGGGCGCGGCGGTCGGAGCAGCCGGCTCCTGCGGCTGCACGGATCCACCGGCCCCGTGGGTGCTGCTCGGGTAGGTCGGGGGGGCGCCCTGGTCGTGCACGAGGGTGAGCGCCGGTGCGGAGGAGCGGCCGGGACTCTGCGGCTGCGGCTGTGCCGGCGGCAGCTCGACGGACTCGGGGGCGACCAGCGCCCGAGCGGCGTCGTCGTGCGGGCGGACGCGGCGGACCACCGGGTCCCACGTCCAGCGGGCGCAGCGGCTGTCCGAGGTGAGCTGGACCAGCCAGATCCCGTCCACCCGCCGCCAGGCGTCCCACTGCGCGGCGATCGGATCGTCCTGGACGCTGAGCAGGCGCGCGTCGACGACCTCGCCGAGGGGCCGGCCCGGGATGCCACCGGGGTCCTTCGGGAGCAGCGCGGCGCGGGCCTCCTGGACCACCCGGGCGCGCTCGGCGAGGACGGGCCCCTCGTAGCGCTCGACCCGCTCCACGGGGATGCCCGCGGCTCGCGCGACGTCCGCGGCGGTCTCACCGGCCCGAAGCCGGGCCTGGATCTCGCGGGGGGTCAGCGCGCTTTCCGCGCGTACTTCACTACGTCGGGCCCCGCGCAGCGCGGCCCTCAGCCGATCGTCAACGGCGACCCGGAACTGTTCCGCATCGGCACGCCCGGCTGCGTCGGCGAGTACGAGATAGCCGCCGTCCTCGCTGAGTGCGACCGCCCGCAACTCGCGCATGGCGCCTTCTCCTCCCGTCGATCTCCTGCCGTGGGGCCCGGCGCGGTGACATACCGCGCCGACGCCCGTACGGGGCCGAGCATCCGGCCTGCCCCGAGGGACACTCTGAGGGCATGCCGGCGTGCGGCGTGCACGCTAAACCGCCTCGCCGCCATGCCCGGTAGGTGACAGCCTGCCATCGATGGCGCCAGACGGTCGCATTGCGGCCGACGACACGCACAGTCTGACTCGCGTCGAAGGTTCTGGACACGTCGGGGGCTGGTCCCGGACGTCGATGTGACGTATCACCACCCAGCGGACCACCCATGTGGATGGCCCGTCCGGGGGATGCCCGCGGGACGGGCGGGCGACTCGCCGGCCCCCCGTGGTCAGGGACGCCGGCCCCCCGGCGGCCGGGTGGCCGGGCCTCGCCGGCGGGCCGGCCGCGGGACGGGCCGCGGGCGGATCTGCTCACCGGCCGCGAACATGGCCGCCCCGACGATGCCCGCCTCGTTCTGCAGCTGCGCCGGGACGACCTTCGTCCGGAGCTCCAGATGGTCGAAGAAGCGGTCCGCCTTCTTGCTCGCCCCACCGCCGACGATGATCAGATCGGGCCACAGCAGCGCCTCCAGCGCGCCCAGGTAGCGGTTGACCCGTTTGGCCCACTTCTCCCAGGAGAGGTCCTCGCGCTCCCGGGCGGCATCGGACGTCTTCGTCTCCGCGTCGTGGCCGTGAATCTCCAGGTGCCCCAGCTCCGTGTTCGGGATCAGCTGGCCGTGCAGGAACAGCGCGGTGCCGATGCCGGTGCCGAAGGTGGTCATCACGACGAGGCCGGCGGTGTCGCGGCCGGCACCGAAGGCCATCTCGGCGATCCCCGCGGCGTCCGCGTCGTTGACGACCGCGACCTCCGTGCCGCCGAGAGCGGGCCCGAGTGCCCCGCCGAGCACCGCGGACACGTCGCTGCCGACCCAGCTCTCGTCGACGTTCGCGGCGGTGTGCGCCACCCCTGCCCTGATCACCGCGGGGAAGGTGGCGCCGACCGGGCCGGTCCAGCCGAAGTGCTCAGCCACCTGCGCGACGGTCTGCGCGACCGCCTCGGGCTCCGCCGGATGCGGCGTGGGGATGCGGAACCGGGGGGCGACCAGCGTTCCGTCCTCAGTGTCGACCGGGGCGCCCTTGATACCCGTCCCACCGATGTCGACCCCGAAGACCCGCATGTACCCCGTCCTCTCCCCAGTGTCTCGCTGTGCGCCGTGCCGCGGAGCGCCGTGCTCCGAAACGCCGGCGCCGGGCGGCCTCGCCGGGCCACGCCGACCTTGCCTTACCTGCTGTAGTTTCGCAGGCCGCCGGGACGCCGTGGCGGTCGCGGGCGCTTTCGACGGTGCCGGACGTTCATAGCCACTGCGGACGATCGGGCCACCCGGGGCACGACCTCCGGCGTCGGGCGTGCCCGCCAAACGCGTGTGCCCCGTCCGGACGGCACCTAGTCTGGCCGTATGCGGCTAACCGATTCCCACGGGCGAGTCGCGACGGACCTGAGGGTGTCGCTGACCGACCGGTGCAACCTCCGTTGCACCTACTGCATGCCCGCCCAGGGGCTCGACTGGCTGCCCACCGCGCAGATCCTCACCGACGACGAGGTCCTGCGCCTGGTCACGCTCGCGGTGACCAGGCTCGGGGTGACCGAGATCCGCCTCACCGGGGGTGAGCCGACCCTGCGGCCCAGTCTCGTCCACCTGGTGGAACGGATGGCGGCGCTGTCGCCGCGGCCCGAGATCTCGCTCACCACGAACGGCCTGCGGCTGAGCGACCTGGCGCCCCGGCTGGCCGCCGTGGGTCTGGACCGCGTCAACATCTCGCTGGACACGCTGCGCGCCGACCGCTTCGCGCGGATCACCCGCCGGGACCGGATCGAGGACGTCTTCGCCGGCATGGCCGCCGCGGTCGACGCCGGGCTCACCCCGGTGAAGGTCAACGCTGTCCTCGTCCGTGGCCTGAACGATGACGAGGCGGCGCCGCTGCTGCGCTTCTGCCTGGAACACGGCTACGAGCTGAGGTTCATCGAGCAGATGCCGCTCGACGCCCAGCACGGCTGGCGGCGGGCCGAGATGGTCACGGCAGCGGAGATCATGGAGCTGCTGCGGGCCGAGTTCAGCCTGGAACCGGCCCGGGCCCAGGCACGGGGGAGCGCACCGGCCGAGCTGTTCATGGTTGACGGCGGCCCGGGCACCGTCGGGGTGATCGGCTCGGTGTCCGCGCCGTTCTGCGCCGCCTGCGACCGGGTGCGGCTCACCGCGGACGGGCAGGTCCGCAACTGCCTGTTCGCGCGGGAGGAGTCGGACCTGCGGGGCCCGATGCGCGCCGGCGCCGGCGACGACGAACTGGCCGTCCTGTGGGCCCGGGCCGTCGAGGGCAAGCGTGCCGGTCACGGCATCGACACGCCCGGCTTCCGCCAGCCGGACCGCCCGATGTCGGCGATCGGCGGTTGACCCGACCGGGAGTGTCCGCGCGGCCTGGCGTCACCCGCACGGGCGGCGGCGGCGCTCCGTGGGACGCGATCGTGCTGGCTGGCGGCCTGGCCCGGAGGATGGGCGGCGTGGACAAGGCCACTCTCGAGGTGGACGGCGCCCGCCTGCTCGACCGCGTGCTCCACGCGGTCGAGGCGGCCCGTTCGACCGTCGTCGTCGGACCACCCCGGCCGCGGCCAGCTGGTTCCCGGCGGGTCCGATGGGCCCGCGAGTACCCACCCGGCGGGGGCCCCGTCGCCGCCATCGCCGCCGGGCTGCGCCTGGTGGAGGCCCCGGTTGTCGTGGTCCTCGCCGTCGACCTGCCCTTTTTCGGTGCGGCCGAGGTCCGCGGCCTGCTCGACCGGCTCGACGTGCACTCCGCCGCGGTCCCTGCGGTCCCTGCGGTCCCTGACGGCGCTGCTGCTGATGCCGCCCCGGTCGATGTGGCGGTGCTGAGTGATCCGTCCGGGCGGCCGCAGTACCTGGCCGCCGCCTGGCGCACGGCGGTGCTCCGGGCCGCGCTGCCGGCCGATCCTGCCGGCCGCTCGGTGCGGTCGCTGCTGGCAGGCCGGCAGGTGCGCGCGGTGCCGGCGGACGCCCGCGCCTGCCTGGACTGCGACGATCCCGAGGCACTGGCCGCTGCCAGGGCTTTGCCCCGATGACGCCGCCCGCCGGGTGGCGCGACCGACCGCGGACCGCGTCGGTCAGCAGCCGAGGGACAGCCTCGGCAGGCACACGGAGGATGGAGGAAGGCTGGTGACGGGTGGCGACGACGTCTCGCGGGTCCTTGACGGGTGGGTGGCCCGGGTGAGCGCCGCGCTCGGCCTGGAGCCCGCAAACGTGGACGCCACGCTCGTCCTCGACCTCACCCGGGATGTGGCGCACGGCGTCGCCCGGCCGGCGGCGCCGCTGACCGCGTTCCTGGTCGGGCTGGCGGCGGGCCGCGCCGGCGGGAGCGGGGCGGACGTGCACGCCGCGGTCGAGACGGTCCTGTCACTGCTCTCCAGTCCCGACACCGGCCCGGACAACGCCGCTCGCGCCTGACGGACAACGCCACCCGCGCTGCCTGCCTTTCTGCCGGTCGCCGCGGCGACGGCGATCGGGGGTGCGGCAGGTGTCCGTCCGTCAGCGCATGCGGGCGGTGCCGGTCTCGTCCAGGTAGCCACGCATATCGATGGCCATGGTGTGGACGTCGTCCGCCGCGGGCTCGGGCTCGTCGTCCTCGGCGTCGCGGCTGTAGCGGAACGCCAGTCGCGGAAGCATCTGCGTCGGCGCGTCGACGAGGCCGGGCGCGGCCTCGATCAGCCCGGACTCCCAGTCGAGCTCCTTGCCGCTCAGCGGACCGGACGGCAGGCTTTCCGCAGCCGGTGACTTCGTGACGATCACGAAGTCCAGCACGCCGAGAACGACGATCACTGCCAGGGCGGGGATGGCCGCGACAGGCCGCCACACGGTCAGGCCCACCATGACGAACACGGCGACGACGGTGAGCCCGCCGACGATGTGCCTGCGCACCGGGGGCAGCGCGGGAACCTTCCGTCCACGCCGGTAATGCGCCATACCCGACAGTGTGCCCCCTGCGGGGTACCTGTCCAGAGCTGGGTACTCCTGCGCCCTATTTCAGGCCCCGGATATTCGGCGCTCGCACTGATCGTCCGTGCCTGGCCGGGGTGCGCTGCCGCCGGTCCGGGGACGGCCCGATCGTGCGTTCATGGGCCCGCGCCGCGCAATCTTCGCCGGGCTCGGACGGAGACCGGGTGGTGACCGACTGGCGCCCTCACCTGGGGGCCCGCAGGGTGGAGACCGGCGCCGCACCCACCAGGGAGGGGGCGGCCATGACAGCGGAGGGTATCGGCGGTCACTCTTTCCGGTGAATCTTCTCCGACCTCACACCGGATTGAGTCACACTTGCAATGGGAAATACGAGATCCATGGCCCGGTGTAGATCCATGGACCGGAGTCGCACCATGGGATCGACCTCGCGAGGCTGGAGGATCACCGTGGAGGTTAAAAGTCGTGGCCTGCCACGACCACTGCCACGACCCTGGCCATGTCCACGGCCGAGGTCCGGCCCCGTTCTGGTCATCGTCACGGTGGTCGCGCTTCTGGCCGCTGTGGTCGGGTGCGGCTCGCCCAGTTACCAGTATGTAACGAACAAGAAAGACGGCGCGTTCCTCAAGGTGCCGGCCGGCTGGACGCATCAGGAGATGCCCGGGCCCGCGCTGTTCGGTATCGACGCCCGCACCGTGAGCCCGGAGATGCTTCGCGGCCTGATGTCGCGGGAGTGGGTCGTGGGCCTGGACGCGGCCGAGAAGTTCGACGAGACGAGCCTGTTTGTTCCCGACGCCCCGTTGCCGAAGGGCTTCGTCCAGGTGCGGCACCTCCTTCCCGAGGAGGCCCGGGCGGTCTCCACGAATGACCTGCGCAACTTCGTCGTCTCCGTCGACGACGCGGTCGCGGCACAGGAGGAGGCGGTCCGCAGGGATCCCTACGGCGCGCGGATGGCGCCGAACTTCCTGCTGTTGGCCGACGAGGCGGTCGCGCAGGACGAGGGCGTCCACGGAGTGCACCTGGTGTACCAGGTGGCCACGGCGGCAGGCCTGGTGACCATTGATCAGACGAGCCTGCTGGACCAGAACCAGACCGTGCTCTACCAGCTCGTCCTGGCCTGTTCGGCGCTGTGCTACGCCCAGCACGGCGGGCAGATCGGCGAGGTCACGGGCTCCTTCACCATCAAGCCGACGGACCGAGGGCAGCAGGCATGAGTTGCCCTGTGTCAAGCCGCCACTTGCCGAGCTTGATCGGCGACCGTTCTTTGATCTTGTTTGAGGACTGTCTGGAGTGCGCCGTGGGCGGTGGGGTCGTAGGGGACGCCGTCCTGCCAGCAGCGCCAGATGACGTTGACCCAGGCGCGAGCGAGGACGCGCACGGCGTGGGGATGGTCGT